>CAJOFG010000063.1 GCA_905233965.1 uncultured Selenomonadaceae bacterium | reverse complement strand
CCGTCTTCGCCGACGGAAATTCCGCCGTGAGTCGCACAAATTTTTACGTTCAAATGCGGATAACCGATTGTGTTTCTGACTTGTTCAAACGCACGACCCGCCGCGAACATCGCAAAGGTTGACGCGAAAGGCACAAGTCCGAGCGTGGACATTCCCGCCGCGACTCCGATTAAATTCGATTCGGCAATTCCGCAGTCAAAAAATCTGTCGGGGAAATTTTTTTTGAAAACGCCGGTTTTCGTCGCCGCCGCCAAGTCCGCGTCCAAAACAACGACGTTGTCAAATTTTTTTCCGAGTTCGATTAAAGCGTTTCCGTAACTTTCACGCGTTGCGATTTTTTTTACTTCCGACATCTCAAGCCGCCTCCTCAATTTTTTTCCGAGCGTCCGCAATTTCTTTCAAAGCCTGTTCAAGTTCCGCATCATTCGGAGCTTTTCCGTGCCAGCCGACTTGATTTTCCATGAAAGAAATTCCTTTGCCCTTGACGGTCTTCATCAAAATTGCGGTCGGCTTTCCCGTCCCGGCGTTCGCGTGGAAAAATTTAAATGCCTTTTCCAACTCGTCGAAATTGTTCCCGTCAATCTCAATCACGGCACAGCCGAAAGCGTCAAATCTTTTGTCAAGCGGTGCGGTGTTCATAACGTCGGCAGTTTTTCCGTCAATCTGCAAACCGTTCACGTCAACGGCGATACAAAGATTATCCAGCTTGTAATGCGCGGCAAAAGTTACCGCCTCCCAAACTTGTCCTTCGGCAAGTTCGCCGTCGCCGAGCAGAGCGTAGACGTTAATATCTTTTTTGAGAAATTTTGCCGCCTTCGCCATGCCGGCAGCCGTCGAAATTCCCTGACCGAGTGAACCGGTGGACATATCGACGCCGGGTGTCATATTCATGTTCGGGTGACCTTGCAGACGCGAACCGATTTTGCGGAGCGTCAACAACTCATCGACGGGGAAAAATCCGGCATTGGCAAGCGTCGCATAAAGTCCGGGCGCACAATGACCTTTCGACAAAACAAAACGATCGCGATTCGGATCTTTCGGATTTTTCGGATTGACGCGCAATTCTTTTTTGTAGAGGTAAGCAAAATATTCCGTCGCGGAGAGTGAACCGCCCGGATGTCCGCTCTTCGCCGCGTGAGTGCCGCGAACAATTCCCTCACGAACCTTCAAGGCAAAAAGTGCCAAATCTTTTTTTTCGTCAGCAGTCATTTAAAGTTTTCCTCCTTCATCTGAAATGATGTAATCGTTATCGTCAAGCATTTGCCAAGTTTCGTCGGCAACTGCGGAGTCGTTGAGAGTGCGCAAAACATTTTGGCTGTCGCTCTTTTCGTAAAATGCGGTCGCGTCCTCGACGGAAAATCCGCCCTGAACTTTTCGCCCGATCAACCGGTCTTTCAAAATTTTCAAGTCGGCTTTAATCATCAGAGAATAATCCGCAAATTCCCGCAAATTTTTCCACGCGTCATCTTTGAGGAGCAACCAGTTTCCCTCGAACAAAATAATTTTTCCGTCAACCTTCGCGGCATCTTCGATAACATCATGAATTTTTCTGTCGTAAATCGGGAAATTTGTATCGCCTGCACGAAGGTCGGTTAATTTTTGTTTGAGTTTTTCAACGTCGAAAGTTTCCGGGCAACCTTTAATTTCCGACATCGGAATTTCTTTCCCGTCACGGATCACCGAATGAGTTTTTATAAAATCCGAGTGATAATGGAATCCGTCCATGCCGACGGCTTGAACCGGAATCAAATTTTCGTTCTCCCGCGACAACTTTTCGAGGAAGAGCGTCAAAGTGGATTTTCCGGTTGCCGGCGGTGCGACGAGAAACAAAATTACGCGCGAATTTTTTTTCCGGTAAATCGCCGTCAATTTTTCCAAGAGCGGCAAAAAAATTTTTTCGACGGTTTCCGGATTGTAACGGATTTTTTGCGCCAACCCGTTGACAGTCAATTCATAATCCTGCCAAGTTTTTGCCATCGCATTCAACTCCTTAAAAATAAAACGCCCGCAAATAAATTCGGATTATTCTATCACAAAGTTAAGGAACGGGGCAAGGCGGACGTTCAAGGAGTTTGGGGCGTGTCGGTAAAGACGAACGCACGCCGGGACATAACATAATTTTTCGGTTTTTGTCCAATTTCTGTGTCCCATACCTTTTTTACCGCTCATTTTTTCCACCTCCTGTATCGATTGTATCAAAAAAAGCAGACAATTATTTTTTGAATTGTCTGCTTTTACTTTACCGGTTCAAGGTAATTGCAACCTTGAGGATTTTTTTGTTTGAGGATTTTTTTCGTCAGGTTCCGGCTCCGCCTTCGTTGTCCGCCTCACCGCTTGCCCAAACTTTGTTCGCGTAAACCGAGTTGAAGAGCAACGCAATTTGCAAAGCGACCTGCGACATATTTGCGCCCATCGTTCCTATTTCGTTTGCGCCGGACATCATTTGAACCGTCAGAATCGTCCAGTAAGTCAGGTTCGCGACGTTCACGACAATCCACAGCGACCAATTCTCTTTGTACTTCAAAATGTAAAGCAACTGAGCAATCAAACTCACGACGAAGTTAATCGAATCGAAGTAGGGAAGTTGACCTTCCAATTCCGCCAAAATAATCCAGCCGATAATCCATGCGAAAAATGCGCCGGCAAAAATTTTGTAGCGCGTACTTTTTTCAAATGAGTGCGTCGCCTGATCTTTGCCCCACATAACCCAGCCTATCGGTTGCGAAATGACGTAAATAATATCCATTGCAAATGAGCCGTAAGCGTGACTTATCCAGGCAATGTAAGTCATCGCCAAGCATTGAATCGTGCCGAACACGAAACAAATTTTTCGTCCCTTCATGCCCAAAACAAGAGCGATAACTCCGGCGACACCGGAAATCATTCCTATCGGGCTGTCCGGTTCAATCGCGTACACGACGAGTTGCAACAAAAGCAAAATGCTGATGTAACAAATTTCAAACTTTTTCCAATTCGTGAACAGCTGATTATAAACCCAGCCGTGCTGACTTGTGCTTTCCAAAAATTACCCCTCCAATTCTTCGTCGGACAAAATTTTCAACGCTGCGACGAGAGATTTTTTTTCGCCCTCCGCAACGAGATTTTCTCCGGACACCAAACCGCTGACTCCTTCGCTCAAATCTCCTTCGTAAAGGACGACGTTGTTTAAAATCGAAAGCGTTTCCATTTTCCTTTGCCGCCCGATAATCATTAAAATTCCCGACTCCATGTCCGCGCCGACAATTCCCTTTCGCGACCAAAAATTTTCATCGTCGGCGTTGTCGTCATGATAAAATCCGTCGTGCGACCGAATTATTCCGTAAATCGCATCGGGAATATGTTTGTGCGCGAGATTCAAAAGTTTGTATGAGGGGACGGCGGGATAAATTTCCGGCACATATTTTTTTGAAAGTCCGTCGTCACGAACAATACCCTGTTGCATTGCTCCCGCCGAACCGACACGGACGACGTATTTTATTCCGACGTTGTGCAATTCCTCAACGCCTATTCCGGCTGACGGCGCACCGATTCCGGTTGACATGGCGAGAATTTTTTTCCCGCCGTATTCGCCGACGACCGATTTATATTCCCGGTTGAAAATCGGTTCGCTGACATTCGTCATCATCTTTGCGATAACGTCAACGCGACCGGGATCTCCCATTATGATTGCGCGATTCGTCCCTATGCCTTCGGTCAATCTTGTATGCGGCTCCGGTTCTCTCATAAAAATTCACCTCGTAAAAAAATTTTAAAGCGTCCCGAAAATTCTGTCGCCGGCATCTCCCAAACCCGGAAGTATGTAGCAATTTTCATTCAAACCTTCATCAATCGAGGCGGTGTAAATCTCAACGTCCGGGTGTTCCTCCTCGATTTTTTTTATTCCCTCCGGCGCGGAAACAATGCAGAGGAAAAAAATTTTCTTCGCGCCCTTGTCTTTGACAAGCCGAATTGCATCGGACGCGCTCCCGCCGGTTGCCAACATGGGATCGGTTATCAAAATAATTTTTTCCGAAATATCCGGCGGAAATTTGCTGTAGTATTCGACAGGCTGATGAGTTTCTTCGTCGCGATACATTCCGACGTGACCGATTGACGCGCCCGGCAAAATTTGCGCCGCGCCCTCCGCAGTCGCAAGTCCCGCACGGAGTACCGGCACAATTACAAAATTTTCTTCGTCGATAACCGGTGCTTTACATTTTTGCAAAGGTGTTTCGATTTCGACTTCCCGCGACGGAAAATTTTCGCCGATTTCGTAAATCATCAGCGCGGCAATTTCTTTCACGAGTTCGCGAAAAATTTTTGAAGGCGTTTCCTTCCGTCTGAGTTGCGTCAATTTGTGTTTGACAATCGGATTTTTTATTTCGTGTACCGGCATAAATCATTCCTCCCGGAAAAATTTTCCTCAACGTGTGCAAAGAATTTTTATCGAATCGAAATTCTCAAATACTCTTCCAAATAATCTTTAAAGCCCATGTGTCCCTTGTCGGAGGCTTTGCCTGTCCCGATAATTTTCAACGTCTTTACATAAATTATCGACTCGATACTGCCCGGCACAAGCTCCTCCCAATTTTTGTAAGCATATTGCCGCTCGTTCACCGTGTTTTGCGGACGACCCACGACTTCATGCTCGCCCAAAAATTGAATTTGATGTTTCGCCGGTCTCAAATAGTAATGTTCCAAAACGTATTGACTGTGCCGCAAAACTTCAATGTCAACCGGATTGAGTGCCTTTCCTTTTTCTTTCGCCGATTCGATTTCGTCCTGCAAAGTCGAATCCGTTGACAAATATTCCGTTCGATCTTCCTCCGACAAATCCGAAGTGTCCGGATCGTTTTCAATCATGCGAACCCAAATATCCGCCATGTACTCCGACGCGGAATAAGGCATACGTTTCCATATGACGCTTTCCTTGTCCAGATAGTAAGTGTAATTGTCGTCTGCCGCCAATTTTATGAAACGCGCTTTTTGCTCCTTAAGTTTTTTCGGCTTGGTATTTTTTGATTGAGCGTTTCCGGTATCTTCGTCAACTTCGGCAACAACATCGTCCGGAGTATCGACTTCGACAACTTCGATTTCATCGCGTTGAGTTGCTGAAACTTGCGGCGTGTTCACTCTGACTTTTGCCGTCACGGTCGGAGAGTCCGGATTATCGCGCTCGGCTTGTCCGGTTCGCGGCGTGCTGATTTCGACTTGCGCCTCTCCGTCAGAATTTTTACTGCCGGAAATATTCGGGACAACATCGCCGATCCTTCCCGGATTGTTGACGGTAACATCTCCGGATTCGTCTATAGAAACGATAACTCTATCGTCACTTTCGGCAAAAGCCGTCGCCGAAGTCAAAATCATCAGCGAAGTCATCACGCCGGCAAAATATTTTTTCGTTTGCACGGTTTATCACCTCGCCGGTGTTATTCGACTCATTAAAACAAAATTCCTTTAATCAAAAATTTTTCCGGCGACACAAAATGTATACCGGAGAATGTATACCGGAAAAAAATTTGCGTTAAATATATTCGCGGGTGTAAAATACGCCCGTATTTTTTTTTGCAATTTTTATTTTTTTCGACGGAGGTGTAAATTTGTGATAACTTTTTTTGTCGGATTGGTGATTCTGTTCGTCGGCGCGGCGGTTTACGGAAAAATTTGCGAACACGTCCTGAATCCCGATCCGTCAGTGAAAACGCCGGCGATTCGTATGGCCGACGGCTCGGATTATGTTCCGATGAGCAAGTGGAAAAATACTTTGATAGAGTTGCTCAACATTGCCGGCACCGGTCCGGTTCTCGGTCCGATTCAGGGAATTTTATTCGGACCGATTGCATTTTTGACAATTCCGATCGGTTGCGTTCTCGGCGGAGCGTTGCACGATTACATGAGCGGAATGATTTCACTTCGGCATGACGGCGAACAAATGCCGAACTTGATTAAAAGATTTCTCGGCAACAATGTTTACAAAATTTATTTGGTCTTTGTCTGTTTGCTGATGCTTTTGGTCGGCGCGGTTTTCATTTACACGCCGGGAGATTTGTTTGTCGCGCAAGTTTTGCACGGGGACATTTCCGGGTTCAATTCGACGGTCATTACGGTTTACGGAGTAATTTTTGCTTATTACCTGCTCGCGACTCTCATGCCGTTGGATAAAATTATCGGGAAGATTTATCCGATTTTCGGTCTGATACTTTTGCTCTCCGCCGTCGGAATTTTCTTCGGAATAATTTTTGAAGGTGTGCCGCTCACGGAAATTTGGGACAAAAGTCTTTTTGACAATCACCCGCTCGGACTTCATTTTATGCCGCTGTTCTTCGTGACGGTTGCCTGCGGTATCGTTTCCGGTTTCCATTCGACACAGGCGGCGATGATTGCCCGCGCCGTGAAAAATGAAACGGAAGGACGTTTGATTTTTTACAACTCGATGATTGCGGAGGGTTTTATCGCGATGAGTTGGGCGGCGGCAGGAATGGGCGTTTTGAATTTGCATTTGCTTGACGAAACGACTTTTATAAAAAGTGCCGTTTCCGTCGTCGGATTCGTTTCGATTCATATGTTGGGTACCGGGTTCGGAACGGTTGCCGTGCTCGGCGTAATTGTTCTGGCGATTACCTCCGGCGATACCGCGCTCCGTTCTCTCCGTCTGATGCTTGCGGAAGCGTTGCGTATAGACTCGACGAAGAAGAAAAATGTTTTGATGTTGTCCTTGGGAATTTTTATCGTCGTCGCCGGCGTTTTGTACATTGCAAAATCTGACGCGGCGGGTTTCGCGATTCTGTGGAGATATTTTGCTTGGGCGAATGAAACGATAGCGGTTTTTGCCTTCGCGATGATTGCCGTTTACATGATTAAAAACGGTATGCCTTACCTCATGGCGTTGCTTCCCGGTTCGTTTTATATGTACGTCGTTTCGTCTTACATTTTGAACGCGCAAATAGGGTTTCATCTCCCTTGGCTCGTAAGTTACGTTATCGCCGGAGTTTTGACGGTTGCCTACTTCGTCGCAGTCGCGCGGACGGATAAAAATTTACCGGCGAATGATTTTAAATGAAAGGAAGATTCTTGAATGGAAGGAAGTATTTGGTCACTGTTCCCCCCGGTTATCACGATTGTTCTTGCATTGGCGACCAAAGAAGTTTATTTCTCTCTGATAATCGGAATTTTTTCCGGCACGTTGATTTACACCGGCGGAAGTTTTCTGCAGTCGATTTTGACATTTTTTGAAATTATGTCCGGCAAAGTCGGGGACAACGTAAATATTTTGGCGTTCCTCGTCATTTTGGGAATTTTGGTTGCCGCGATTACCCGGTCCGGTGCAACTCAAGCTTACGGAGAATGGGCGCGAAGTGTCATCTCCGGAAAAAAATCCGCGCTGTTGCTCACGGCGTTTTTGGGCGTTTTGATTTTTATCGACGACTATTTTAACTGTTTGACTTATGCGCCCCGTCACGGATAAATTTAAAATCTGTCGCGCCAAGCTCGCTTACATTATCGACGCGACGGCGGCTCCGATTTGTATTATCGCTCCGGTTTCAAGTTGGGCGGCGGCAGTCGGTTCTTCGCTCCCGCCGGATTCAGACGTGGACGGGTTTGCACTTTTTTTGCAGACGATTCCCTTTAACCTCTACGCAATTTTGACAATGCTTTTCATGCTGTTCATCGTCATCAGCGGAAGAGATTTTGCAACGATGAAAAAATCCGTCGAAGAAAGTTTGGACGAAGTAAAAATTCCGAAAGAATATGTGGGCGCGGTTGAAGAAAAACAATCCGGCGGTAACGGAAGAATTATCGATCTCGTTTTGCCGCTCGCCGTTTTGATTGTCACCTGCATTTACGGAATGTTGTATACCGGCGGTATCCATGAAGGAAAAACCGTTGCGGATTCTTTCGCAGACTGTGACGCGTCGCAAGCACTCGTTCTCGGTTCGTTCATAACTTTGATTTTTACGGCTCTGCTTTATCTGCCGCGCAAAGTTGTTTCGTTCACGGATTTTTGCGAATGTTTCGGTCAGGGATTCAAAGCCATGGTTCCGGCGATCTTCATTCTCTGCCTTGCGTGGACTCTCTCCGGAGTTTGCGGCGATAAATATTTGGCTCTCGGCAATTACGTCGGAATGATTGTTCATGACAACGCGGCACTTGCAATTTTCCTGCCGGTCGTGTTCTTCCTCGTCGCCGCCGGTCTTGCGTTTGCAACCGGAACGAGTTGGGGGACGTTCGGAATTTTGATTCCGATTGCAATGGCGGTTATCACTTTAACACCGGAAACTTATGATATGTTGGTTCTCTGCATTGCGGCGGTTTTGTCCGGCGCGGTTTGCGGAGATCATGCGTCGCCGATTTCCGACACGACGATTTTGGCATCGGCGGGTGCTCAGTGCAACCACTTGGAGCACGTCGAAACTCAAGTACCGTATGTTCTCGTCGTCGCGTCTTGCTGTACGGTCGGCTTTTTGGTTGACGGCTTGACGCAAAACGGATTTTTGGGATTGCTCGTCGGAATTGTTTTCCTCGTTGCCGCGATGGTCATAATTCGGGCGCGTGTTCCCGCTCCGACGAAATAATTTTTGTACGAATAAATTTTTTGGAAAGAGTTCGGATTTTTATCCGGCTCTTTTTTTGTTGAAGGAAAATTTTTTTCGCGCTTGAATTATAAAATCAAAATTTAAATCATGAGGTAAACGGTAATGAAAAAAATTTTTGCAATTTTCACGGCGATAATTATTTTTTGCGCGACGAATTTTATCGGGGGAAATTTTTTCGGCGCGAATGTTGTTTACGCTTACGACCCGAACATTGACGGAGAAATTGACATCGAAGGTTTTTCAAATGAAGTTGTCGAGCTTGTGAATTTGGAGCGCGAAAGGTACGGACTTGAACCGCTTGAAGTCAACGAAGAATTGACGGAGTGCGCGGTTGTCCGGGCTGAAGAGATGCCGAAATTATTTTCGCACACCCGGCCGGACGGTTCGGAATGTTTCACCGCATTCACGGTTGATTATCATTATGCCGGAGAAAATTTGGCGGCGGGGCAAACTTCGCCGGAAGAAGCAGTAGACGGTTGGATGAATTCGCCCGGACACAGAGCAAATATTTTGAGTGACAATTATACCGAAACCGGAGTTGTCTGCATTATTTCCGACGGCTCTGAATACGGAATTTATTGGGTTCAACTTTTTATCGGATAACAACTTTTAAAATTTGTTTGACTAAAATTTTTTGAACGATTATAATTTGGACAACATAAAACACAAAAACAGCCGGCTTGACGCGTCGGCTATCCTTTAGATTAAACTGAGTTTCAGAAAGCCGCCGGGTACGAAATTGGCGGCTTTTTTAACGCTTACTTGAGAGCGCCGAAAATGGCGACGGCAAGTTGAGCAAGTCCAATCGCAATCAGGATTTTCTCTGCTTTACTCATGCTCATCACCTCCTCCCGGAAGAGGAAGCCGACAACCGGACTGTTTTTGTGCAGACCGAATTATAGCACAACTTTTAAAATTTGTTTGACTAAAATTTTTTTGGAGATGACGAATGAATTTATCTGTTGAAAAAGTCGGCGTGACAATCGGCGACAAAAAAATTTTGCACGACGTGAATTTTAATTTTTCCTCCGGCAAACGCACCGCAATTATCGGACCGAACGGAGCCGGCAAATCAACTTTGCTGAAAGTTCTTTGTCTGCTGAACGAAAAATTTTCCGGGCGCGTAACCCTTGACGGGCAAGACCTTCGCCGGCTCGGTCGAAAAAAAATTTCTCAATTCATGGCGATTCTTCCTCAGGAACGCGAAGCACCGCAAGATACAACCGTCAGACAGCTTGCCGCGTTCGGAAGATTTCCTCACAGAAAATTTTTCGGCTCGGACGTTCGCGAAGATAACCGGGCAATAAATCGCGCTCTCGAAATTACGAAATTGTCCGGGCTGGAAAATCGGCAAGTCGCATCGCTTTCCGGCGGCGAACGTCAACGCGCCTGGCTTGCGATGACTTTGGCGCAGGAACCGAAAATTTTGTTGCTCGACGAACCGACAACTTTTTTGGACATCGCGCACCAACTCGACGTGATGAACATTATCGGGAGCGTAAATAAAAATTTCGGAACGACGGTTATTTCCGTTTTGCACGACATCAACCACGTCCGATTTTATTCCGACGAAGTGATTGTCATAAAGAATCACGGAATTTTTTTGTCCGGCGATCCGAAAAAAATTTTGAACCCGGAAACGGTCGGAAAAATTTTCGACGTGAAGGCGGACACGTTCAAAAATTCCGGCGGCGACGAAGTTATAATTCCGACCGCCGCAGAGCGCGTTTACAAAGGGAGAACGTGCGACGTGACGAGGAATTTTTTCGTCCGACAAGAAAAATTTTCGCAGTAATATCGTACATATTTCAAGAAAATTTGACGCAGTCCGGGCGGAAAAATAACCGTCATCGGCGTACGTTCGACTTTGTAAACACGCTCTGAATCGGGAGGAATGAAAAATTAACGGAAGAGTGATTAAACTTTACAACGATTTTTTCTTCGTCAATGTCGGCAAAGAAATTATTCCGTGCAAAATTCGCGGACTCATAAAGCGCGACAAAAGATCGGGGACGGCGATTTATCCCGGCGATTACGTCGAAATTTCCCGGCTTGAAAATAATTCCGGCGTGATTGAAAAAATTTTGCCGCGAAAAAATTTGCTGACACGCCCGGCGGTTGCGAACATCGACCGGGTTATTTTGACTTTCGCCGCCGCAAATCCGAATTTCCACCCGCTCCTTTTGAACCGGTTTATAATTCTTGCCGAGCAGTCAAAAATTCCGGAGATTGTAATTTGCATTAACAAAATTGATTTGATTGAGGACGGAGAAAATTTTTTGTCCGACTACGAGCCGCTTTATAAAATCGTCCGGGTTTCCGCGCTGACCGGAAAAAATATTGACGCGCTGAAAAAAATTTTGTCGTCCGGCGTTACGGTTTTTTCCGGACCGAGCGGCGCGGGGAAGTCGTCACTGCTCAACGCGATTGATTCTTCGCTGAATTTGAAAACCGGCACGGTGAGTAAAAAAATTTTGCGCGGCAAACATACCACGCGCTTTTCCGAGCTGTTGAAATTCGCGAACGGATTTTTTGTCGATACTCCCGGTTTCGGCGCGGTGAATTTGTCGGACGCGGGCATTGACAAAAAAAATCTCCGGCTCATGTTCAAAGAGTTCGGAGATTTCGCCGGCGATTGTAAATTCCTCAACGATTGCAGCCACAGCCACGAACCCGGTTGCGGAATAAAATCAGCCGTTGAATCCGGAAAAATTTTGCCGGAGCGTTATGAAATTTATTTAACCCTGCTGAAAGAATTATCCGGCTGAATTTTTTATTTTGTTCAAACTTACCGGCGCAGATATTCCTTCAATTTTATAAGCTGTTCTGTACGCAATTTTTTTGTAATTAAATCCATACACATAAATTCCGTTTAAATCGCCTGTCTTGGTCTGTCCGGTCTGCGGATTTTCCGAAATATTTTTTATCGCGTCCTCAAAAAGTTTAACCCGCATCGAATTTTAATCCCTTCGTCAAAATGTAGCGTGAAACGGTTCTTATCGCGGCGATAATTTTTTCTGCCGTCGCTCTTTCGTCGGAGAGATTGACTTTGTTGAGTTCGGCGGAGGCGACGTGCGGCAGAAGTTCAACGACTTCCTCATCAATTTTTCCGGTCGTGTTCTGCGTGATGTAATATTCATTGTCGAAGGCAACCCCGTTTCCGTCGAACAAGTCCGGCGCGATCGAGTAGTAGACAAAACCTTTCGGCGCGAGCATTTCAACCAGCGTTGCACCTATCGAAGTGTGACCGCCGACAACATCGGCAGGCAAAATATTTTTTTTGACACCTTCGCCGAACATCACGAACGGCACGGAAGAATTTTCAAAAATTGTCGGCGCACTTCCGGGATTAACCGCGTCGTTCCGGCTGCCGGTAATTATGAACAAACTGTCCGGGTAAGCGGCGACGACTTCGCGGACAAATTGCGTCATCATTTTATCGGCGTACAGGTAATGACCGAGTTGCAAAGTCAAAGCACGCGGATCTTCGACGTTCGGAATTTTTTCGACAGCCGCCAAAGTCGAATTGAAATCGTAACCGACTTTTGCCAAATCCAAATTGTAAGGTGCGCGATTCGACACGGGGAAAATTACATGGATTGTCGGCTGTTCGTCGGCGAGATGTTTTTTAATCGCCGTGTATAAATCTTCGTCCTTAACTCCCCAAGTCGTTTGTTTCGGCGCGTTCAAATCCGGTGCGCCGTAAAAATTGTCGAACCCCTGCGCCTTTGCCATTTTCGCAACGTCCTCATTGCCGGGATTTCCGCCGTACCAAAAATCGACTTTGTAACCGAGTTCTTTAAACGGAGGAGCAAATGCGGAGGGAAAAACTCTTTCGTAAGTTTCGCTCCGGTAACTCACGCGAGTTTGAACGTCGGAAAGTCCGGTAATAATTCCGGAGAAAGCGTCAGCCTCTTTCGCGCCGTTCGACAAAAAATTTCTGCTGTAGTAAGCGTTTTGTTCCGCGATAATTGATTTAATTCCTTCGGCAATGTGAAGGTCGGCATACTTTCCGAGCATCGGCCACTGCATATAATTTTCACCGACGATAACGAAAATGTGCGTCGGTTTTTTTGTCAGCCGCGCACCTTTTGCAGTTCGTTCGAGGTAAGGCGCGAGATTGTCGGCTTGCAAATTTTTTCGCGGCGAAATAATTTCGGCGTAAGTCAAAATATTTGATTCGTCAATGCCGGAAATTTCGCCGGGTTTCATCAACTTCTGCATGGTGTTTGCCCGGTAAAGTGCCTGAATGTCATCGGGGATACACTCATTCAAAAAGTGATCGGAAGTCACGCCGGCATTTTCCCAATTCACTCCGCCGGCATAGGTGAAACTTCCGCCGTAGCGAACAAAAATTCCGAATCCGATTATCGCGGCGGCAAGTCCGGCGGTAAAGAAAAATTTTTTTATCACGCCGTCCAAATTCGGCGGCGAAATTGTTTTCAACATCAAAAGCCGGCTGAAAATCGCAATGCAAATAATTGTCAGCACGAGGGCGACCGGGAAACGCCAGAAGAATCCGTATTGCAAAACGACGGACGAAATAATTTCCGGCACCGTCGATTGAAGCCCCAAAATAATTTCCAAACCGTAAGTCGAATTGAAATCGGCGTAGTAGGGAAATCTCATCATGAACAGCGTAGAAATTATCAGCGACGCAAAAATTCCGACGACCAGCCGAATACGCGGATTGAATCCCAAAAGCGTCACCGGCACGAACGAAAATAAAGTTATCGCGCCGGCAGTTTTCAAACTCATCCTCAAGCCGGTGAAAAGTGCGGCGGTAACCTGTGAGGAGCCGGCATCCGCTCCGATTTGTCCGGAAAGTATCAGCATGAAAAGTGCGCGGTAAACTTCCAGCAAAAACAGTATGAAAAAAAACAGGCGGAGATCGCGTTGCAATCCGTCAAAAAGTCTTTTCAAAAATTTCAATACACAACTTCCTTTTAAATTTTGATAAACCCGGTTCTCACGTCAAGAATTTTGAAACCTTCACGTTCCAATTCGGCGGCAAGGTCTGCGGCAGTCCCGTCAAAGTCTGCATCGACTTCGGCACTCGTCCCGGCGCGTCGAACGAAAACATTTTTCATTCCGGAAATTTTTTGCAACCGGTCTTGAACATTCCCGACAGCCCCGCCGAATTTTGAAAAAGTTTCCGGCGTGATTAAAATACTTATGCGATGTTCGATTTGCGCGGCGGCATTGAGAGCGGCGCGTGAAATTTCGTAGCCGGCTTTTTTCGCCGCGAGCGCAAACATTCCGGTACCGCCGGAAGAATTTCCCGCATAAAGAATTTTTCCCGTGTTCGCGTTCAACATTCGGCTTGCAAGATTGACGCGCCGCCCGGAAATTTTTACTTCCGACAAAACAAAATAATCGACGTGAAAATCATTGACCAAACTTCTCAAAAGTTCCGGCTCGTTCGCGGCGGCAATCATTCTCTGCCGGGTTGAACGGTTGACTTGTTTTAAATCGACCGCGCCGGTAAATCCCTGCCGACTCAGCGCGGAAATAATTTCGTTCTCCGCGTTCGGATATTCGCGCCCGAAAGAGTCGTAAACCAAAACGGCAATTCGCGGCGAATCGAAATTTGTATCGACCAAATTTTTTTTCTGCAACCGGCTCATCAATCCGGTTCTCACCGCGTCGGAATTTACTTCCGCAATAATTTTTACGAAATATAAATCGCCCTCCGAATGTTCGGAAATAATTTCGTAACCGGAAATATATCCGGACGAATTCACGGACACTTCGTCATTTATTATAATCCGGTTTTTCATCAAAGTCCGGCTGTCCACAAACGCGCCGAGCTCCGTTTCAATCGCCGCACGCATTGCGTTATGAAGAGCGGCATCTCTCGTAATTCCGCGTCCCGATGAAGTGACTTTTCCGGCAAAACAATTTTCACCGGCAATCAGAATCACGAAAAGCAACAAGCAAAAAATTTTTTTCAACCCGAATCAATCTTCCTTTCCGGACAAAAAATTTTTCGGGAAAATTATAAGTGAAATTTTTTCAATTAACAAGCGCAAAATAAAATCCTGTTCGACGCAAAAAATTTTTTCCGGTATAATGTCGTCGGAAAAATTTACGGGGAGGAATTTTAAATGGGAAGAATTGCCGTTGAACTCGTTCCGCGTGACGATGACGATTTGAAACGCGACGTTGAGGTTTTGAAGAAATTTCCGCAAGTCGATTGCATAAACATTCCGGATATTTTGCGCTACGAAGTCAAACCGTGGGAGGCGGCAAAAATTACTCAACCGGCTTTCCCGACGATACCGCACGTCCGGGCGATGGATATCGACTTGTCGCAACCTTTGCCGATGATTGAAAAATTTCGCGAGTACGGAATAAAAGAAGTTTTGATTATCGCCGGCGACCCGCCGCAAGATATGTTGCACAAAGTTTTTCCGACGGAAACAATCGACGTGATAAGAAAATTTCGCGAAGAACTTCCGGAGGTGAAAGTTTACGCCGGAATAGATCAATATCGCAGCGGTATTCGCGAAGAGCTTTACAAAGTCGAAAGAAAATTTCAAGCCGGCGCGTCCGGATTTTTTACGCAACCTTTTTTCGACATGAGATTTTTGGAAATGTACGCAGACCTTCTCGACGGGAAAGAAATTTTCTGGGGAGTTTCGCCGGTTCTCAGCGCACGTTCACGCGGCTATTGGGAGCGGAAAGATAAAGCCGTTTTCCCGAAAGATTTTGAGCCTTCGCCGGAATGGAACGCGAAATTTGCAAGGAAGGTTATCGAATTTATTTCCGGCACGAACGGCGGACTTTACTTCATGCCGATAACGATTGACATCAAAGATTATTTGCCGCAGATTTTTTGAGTCGGGAGGAAGTTTTGAATCGTGAAAAAAATTACCGTTCAACATATCGCGGAGATTATGAATCGAATCGCGCCGAAAAAATTTGCCGAAGAATGGGACAATCCCGGACTTTTGGTCGGGAGTCCGGCGGCGAAGGTCGAAAAAATTTTTGTCTGTCTTGACGTGACGGATAAAACTGTTCGTGACGCGGCGGAGTTCGGCGCGGATTTAATCGTGGCGCACCACCCGATTATTTTTCATGCCGTGAAAAATTTTCGCACCGATTTGCCTTTGGGCAGGAAGTTGGAAACTCTCATCAAGAATAACATTTCGGTTTTCGCCGCGCATACGAATTTGGACAGCGCGCCCGGCGGAGTAAATGACGTACTCGCCGAAAAAATCGGGTTGGTTGACGTGAAAATGTTCGGCGACGAAGAAATTTCACTCGGACGGCTCGGACGACTTCCGGAAAAAATGAGCGCGAAAGATTTTGCCGAACACGTCAAAAAATCTTTGTCTGCGGAAAGTGTCCGACTTATCGACGCGGGTGATTTTGAAATTGAGAAAGTCGGCATTTGCGGAGGAGCCGGCGGCGACATTATTCAGAAAGCAAAATTTTTCGGCGCGCAAGCCTTCGTTACCGGCGACGTAAAATATCACGAAGCGCAAAACGCGGTTGAAACGAAAATTCACGTTGTCGATGCCGGGCATTTCGCAACGGAATTTCCGATTGTTCATGCGCTGAAAAATTTTTTGGAAAAAGAATTTGCCGCGCCGGATTACGAAATAAAAATCGCGGAGGACACAACGTCGAAAGATTTTTTCAAAACCGTATAAGCGAACAAAAAATCTTACCGTGAAAAAAAAAATTCGGGGTAAGATTTTTTTTGAAAAATACCGGAAGATTATTTATAATGACGGAAAAATTTTTTTACGGAGGAATGGATTTTGTTTTTGACTGCGGTATCTGTAATTTTTGTTTTCGGCTTGTTGGTCTTGGCTCACGAGTTCGGACATTTTATAACGGCAAAATTCACCGGGATGAGGGTTGACGAATTTGCAATCGGGTTCGGTCCGAAACTGTTCAGAGTTCGGAAAGGGGAAACGGTTTATTCGATTCGCGCAATTCCGCTCGGAGGATTTAACGACATTGCCGGAATGGATCCGTCGGACAATCAGGCCGGCGACAGAGGATTTTGCGAAAAGCCGGTTTTTTCCAGAATGATTGTAATTTTGGCGGG
>CAJOFG010000062.1 GCA_905233965.1 uncultured Selenomonadaceae bacterium | reverse complement strand
TTACGCGAACAAAAATAAACTTCCCGGCATTGTCGATTCGCGTTACCGGATTGGAGATTTCAACGGGATAGGTTACGTCAAGCAAAATGATTCGGAGCTTGCGACTTTCGTCGGTCACCCTCTGCCGGATATGACTTCGTTAATCGATGCCGGTTCGCAACTTTTGAACAAGTTGAACGCCAACGGAGTTTTAATCACTCGCGGCGAATTGGGAATGAGTTTGTTTGAGCGCGGCGGTGCGGTTCATCACATTCCGGTGAGCAACAAGAGCGAAGTTTTCGACGTGTCCGGAGCCGGCGACACCTGCGTTGCGGCGTTTATCCTCGCGCTTGTTTCCGGAGCGACTCCGCCGGTTGCCGCCCGTGTTGCGAATTACGCATCGGGAATTGCCGTTCGGAAATTCGGAACAAGTACGGTGAATATTATCGAACTTGAAACTGTTTTGGGACGTGCGAAATAATTTTTTTCGGAGATAAAAAAATGTTGATTGAAAGAAATTCAATCGCCGGGACTTGTGAAAAATTTCGGCGGGAAAATAAAAAAATCGTCTTTACGAACGGTTGCTTTGACATTTTGCACGCGGGACACGTTCGCTATTTGACGGCGGCAAAAAAATTCGGCGACATTTTAATCGTCGGGCTGAACACCGATGAATCGGTTCGCCGGCTGAAAGGTGAGAATCGCCCGATAAATTCCGAAGAAGATCGCGCCGAAGTTTTGCTGGGTTTAAAAGCGGTGGATCACGTCGTTTTTTTCGGCGAGCGGACTGCCGAAAATTTAATTTCGGAAATCAAGCCGGACGTTTACGTTAAAGGCGGCGATTATACTTTGGAAACTTTGCCGGAATCAAAAATCGTTCAAAGTTACGGCGGGCGCGTCGAATTTATAAATTTGGTTGCCGGTCGTTCCACGACGAACGTTATCGAAAAAATTAAACTGAAAGCTTGAGATAAATGAATGAGAGTTTGAAAAATGTTTTAATCGTAAAATTAAGCGCGATAGGCGACGTTATTCACGCGCTCCCGGTCAGTTACGCGATAAAAGAAACTTTCCCGGACGCAAAAATTACTTGGGTTGTCGAACCGCCGGCTTACGAACTTTTGAAAATGAATCCCTGCGTCGATAAAATTATTTTGTTCCATAAAAAAGAGTTCCGTACATTCTCCGGGTTCGCGAAAAAATTTTTTCCTTTCCGTCGCGAAATTCGTCAAGAAAAATATGATGCCGTCCTCGACTTGCAGGGACTTTTCAAATCGGCGGCAATCGCTTTTTTCGCGAAGTCGAAAACTAAACTCGGCACTTGCAATATGCGCGAAATGAGCGGGAAAATTTCCAAGCCGGTTATCGGCGATCACGTTCGCGGACACATCGTCGAACGCTACCTTGACACGGCGCGTGCAGTCGGTTGCCGCGTGAATAAAGTTGTCTTTCCGCTCGAAGTGCCGGAGGACGAAATAAAAAAAGCCGACGAAATAATTAAACACGCCGGACTTCGTGAAGGAAACATTTACATTCTCCTCGCCGTCGGTGCGAATTGGCCGAACAAACGCTGGCCTGTCGAACGCTTTGCCGAACTCGGAGATTGGTTTTACAATTTGAACGTCGTGCCGGTGATAATCGGGGGCGGCGACGTTGACGAACAGAGAGCGGCTGAAATTGAATCGCTCATGGAAATTCCGCCGATAAATTTGGTGAACAAAACAACTTTCCCGCAACTCGCCGCGCTGATAAAAAATGCCCGACTCGTCGTCGGCGGCGACACCGGACCGGTTCACCTCGCCGCAGGTTTGGGAACGCGAACGGTAATGTTAATGGGACCGACCGACGCAAGACGAAACGGACCTTACGGACAAATCAAAAATGCAATCGAAGTGAACAGACCTTGCAAAGCTTGTTGGAAACGTTCCTGCGCGAAAGGTTGCGACTGCCTGGACAGAATCCCGGTAAAATTCGTTCAAGATAAAATTTTTGCGATGAAATAATTTGAGGAGGTATTGTCATGTCGGAAAATCAAAGTGTTGCCGTCATTCCGGAATTTGACGAAGAAAAATTCAAAACGGTTGACATGAACAAGTACGCCGGAAAATATTCGGAGAAGGGACTTTTCCAAAAAGTCAAAGGCGCGGTTAAGTCGGCGGGACTTGCGCTGATTTATAAAGCCTTCCAACTTTTTTACGTCACGAAAAATCCGAATTGCCCGACAAGAGTTAAAGCCGGAATTTTCGCCGCGCTCGGATATTTCATCACGCCGCTTGATATGCTCCCGGATTTTATTCCGATCGCCGGCTACTCCGACGACGGAACCGCCATTGCTCTGGCAATCGCCGTCGCGCATTTTTACATTGACGACACCGTTAAGCAAAAAGCGAAAGACCGGATTAAATCAATTTTCGGTGAAAAAGTCGCCGCGCAACTTGATTAAATTTCTGCCCGGATACGTTTTAATTCCGGCACGAGATTTTTTTCAAGTTTCTGCTCCAACTCTTTCAAATTTTCCGCATCGAAAAGATAATTGACGTGCGGAACATTTTTTATCGACGACTCCCCGCTGAAAATGTCGCCGTACACGTTGTAATAAATTTTCAAGTCGCTTTCGTTGTCGAAGTCAACATAATTGATAATTATGTATGAGCCGTTCGTGTATTTGACGGCATCGGCGGGCGCGATAAAAAGTTCAAAGCCCTCCGAATTTTTCGGCAAATTTTTTCCGTACTGCCAGTCGGAAATTTTTTTTTCGCGAATCATTTCGCCGGACTCACTGCCGCCGCGAATTTGTCCGAGCATCGAAAGATTTTTTTCCAAATTGTCATCAAGCATTTTGTTGAAGTCGGCAAAATTCCCGGTGAAAAATTTCGTCAGGCAAAATTCGGTAAGTCCGACTTTCACGTTGACTTTGTACTCCATCGTTTCTTCGTGAAAGTAAGTCGTCAAACTTCTCCGCAGTGCAATATTTTCATAAGTGAAATATTTAAATTTGTCGCCGTCCTCGTCGAAAATTTTTCTGAAGGTAAAGCCGCAAAGTTCCGGCTGAAACTTTTCAAAAAAATTCGCCGATTGAGCTTCGGCGACTATTTTATTTTTTACGTTCGTTTTCATGTCAAAAATTTTTTCTCCGTATTTTTTACATTGGAGGAGGTCCTCCCGGTCCGCGCCGTGTACTTTGATTTTGTTTCGTCGAAGATGTTTTTTCCGTCGCCTCGTAAGTCACTGAAATTTCATCGCCTTCATTCAAGCCGCCGCCGGTAACTTCGACGTACTCCTCACCGTAAAGCCCCAAAGTGATATAAACTTTTTCGGCATTATCTTTTCCGTTGCGTTTCGTAATTCTTTCAACGTAAGTGCCGTTGTTATCCGTTTTGACTGCGGAAATGGGAACGCAAAGAGCGTTTTTGACTTTGCCGGTCGTTATGTCGAGTCGCGCCGTCATTGCCGGGAGCAAAAGATTTTTCGGATCGGGAGCTTGGAAAGTGACGTAGTAATAAATGACGGAGTTTGACGAAGATGATGATGAAGTCGTCGAAGAAGATGAGCCGCCGGTATTCCATGAATTTGAAGTGTCGGTCTGAGAAATTTTTGAAACCTTCGCCGCAAATTTTTCGTCCGGGTAAGAATCGACAGTGAAAGTCGCTTCCTCCCCGATTTTTATACTGCCGATGTCTGTTTCGTCAACTTTCGCCTTGACGACTTTTTCACTCAAATCCGCAATAATCATTATGACGGTCGGGTTGCTGTTGCCTTGAACCGCCATTGTTCCGGGCGTTTTCGGTTCGCCGACGACAACGCCGTCCATCGGCGCGGATATGACCGTTTGACTTAAATCGCTCTCGGCTTTTTCCAAAGTCGTTTTGGCTTTGTCGTATTCGTATTGCGCGTCCTGATATTCTTCCAAAGATTTCGCGCCGATTTTGTAAAGTCGTTCGGTTCGCGTCAACTTTTGCGAAGTGTTAATCAAAGTGAATTGTGCCTGATCTCTTGTCGCTTCAAAGTCTTTGCCGTCCAAAATTGCGACGGTTTGTCCGGCGGTTACCTTGTCGTTTTCCGAAACCAAAATTTCTTTTATTCGTGCGGTAACTTTACTGCTGACTTCGACACTTTCACGCGGCTGAACGGTTCCGGTTGCCGAAACGGTTTTCGTCAAATCCATTCGCATGACTTGAACGGTTTCGTAAGTTTTATTTTCGTCGTCGCCGGATTTTGAGGAGAAGAGCCAATAACCGATGACCGCACCGACTATGATTAAAGCACCCGCCAAAATTTTAATTCTCATTTTAAGTTCACCCCGAATTTATTGCAGAACGGACAACGTGTCGCCGGTCGCGTGAGCAAGATCGAATCTGTAACGGGCAACATCATAAGTCGCGCTGACGTGATTTTTTTTCGCCGTCGTCAATGCAACTTCCGCGTCGAGAACGTCAAGCAAAATTCCTTCGCCGGCACGATATTTTTCCGTCGCGATATATCTTTCTTCTTCGGCAAGATTTACGGCGCGTTGAGTCGTTTTCAATCTCAGCAAAGCAATTCTCAAATTTTTGTACGCCGTCAAAACTTCTTCGTGAACGGAATTTATATCGTTGCGAAGAGCCAGCTGCAAGCGTTCAAGTTCAATTTCCGCGGATTGAATTTCTGCGCGGGTAACTCCGCTGTCGAAAATATTCCAGCTTGCGTTCACTCCGGCGGTTGCGCTCGGCGACAGATGCCAATCGCCGGTGCCGGCCGAAAGTCCGCTTGCAATTTCCGCCGCGATTGTCGGACGCTTTCCGGATTTTGCAATTTCGATATTCACGTCGCCCTGCTCGATTTTTAATTCGGAGCTTTTCAAATCGTTCCGGTTTTCGTCTGCCTTGTTCAAGTAATATTCAATTTCGCCGAACTCCGAACGGGTTGCAACATCTTCGACGGATAAATTTGAAATGTTATCGACCGCCATTAAGGTTGCCAAATTAACCAGGCTGACTTCGTAGTCGGCGTAAGATTTTGCCGTATCCTGCTCCGCGTTGCTCGTTTCGACTTGTGCGCGAATATAATCAATCCGCGCTTTTGCTCCGGCATCGTATTGCGCGGCGATATTTTGTTCGTGTTCCGCAAGATTGTTTTCCGTTTCGATATAAACATTTGCCGTCGCCAAATTTTCCAGCGAATTTATGTAAGCCGTCGTGACTTGGTAAATCAAATCGTCGCAAGCTTGCGCGTAGTCGAATTTTGCAATGTCAATTTCCAACTCCGCCGAACGAATTTGAGATTCCAACCTGTTCCCGGTGTAAAGCGGGAGGGACGCTCCGACTCGCGCCGTCAAACTTTCATCGGAGGAAGTGCCTTCATACTTCGACGCGCTGAAACCTCCGGACGCGGTGACTGAAACACCTTTTTGTCCGCGTGCAGATTTTAAAGCTTGTTCGGCAACTTGAATGGCGCGTTCGGTTCTCTGCAATGCCGGATTATTTGCCAGTGCCGTGTCCGTCGCCGTTCGCAACGGTATCGCTTGCACCGTCACTGCCGGGAGCAACAACAGGAGCATTGTTGTCAGAAATTTTTTCATCGGTATTCCTATTCTCCTTGACAATGGGATTTTCTTTCGCCATTTTGATAATGTCATCGGTTGTCGGCGAAAAAACTTTTTCACCGGATTGTTCTTCGTCGGATTTTTTTTCGATTGAAACTTTTTCACCGGAAGAATTTTCCTGTGACGAATTTTTTTCTTCGGAAATTTTTTCATCGTCGGATTTTTTTTCGGGCGACGAATTTTTTTTCGGCTCTGCGGAAACTTCATTCAGTGTTGCCGAAAAAGCCGCTTGCGCTTTCCGAAATTCTTTTAACGCTTTGCCGAGAGTACGTCCGACTTCCGGCAATTTTCCCGGTCCGAAAATTATAAGACCGGCTATCAGAATTATTACAAACTCTCCCGCTCCGATTCCAAACATTTTTACTTTTCACCTCTGCCGGCAGATTATATCACGCACAAACATTTATTCAAAACTTTTTTTATGCTATAATTTTTTTAGGGGTGATTCTATGCCGAACGTGGTTACAATATCGGGCGTGAAAAAACTTTACAAAATGGGAAGTGAAATTGTCGCCGCGCTGAACGGTGTCGATTTGAAAATAGACTCCGGAGAATTTGTCGCGCTGATGGGACCTTCCGGCTCCGGCAAGTCCACGCTGATGAATATTTTGGGTTGCCTGGACAGACCGAGCGAAGGTTCATACAAACTTTTGGGAAACGAAGTAAGCGGACTTTCCGACGACGAACTTGCACAAATTCGGAACACGACAATCGGATTTGTTTTCCAAAATTTTAATTTGTTGCCGAAGTTGACGAGTTTGGAAAATGTCGCGCTCCCGGCGGTTTATGCCGGCTTAAATTCGGAGGAAAGATATTCTCTGGCGTTCGACGCGCTGAAAAAAGTTTCGCTGGAGGACAGAGCGGAACATTTGCCGAGCGAACTTTCCGGCGGTCAACGTCAGCGCGTCGCGATTGCCAGAGCNNGGCGGACGAGCCGACCGGAAATTTGGATACGAAGTCCACCGGCGAGATTATGGAAATTTTTCGCGACCTGCACAAAAACGGTTCGACGATAATTTTGGTCACACACGAGCCGGATATCGCGCAAGCGGCGGACAGACAAATTTTGGTCAAGGACGGAAAAATCACGAAAGATATTTTGACGGCACATTCCGACGAAAAAATTGACATCGTTTGAGTTTGAAAAAATTTTTCC
Source organism: uncultured Selenomonadaceae bacterium (assembly GCA_905233965.1). Lineage (GTDB taxonomy): Bacteria > Bacillota > Negativicutes > Selenomonadales > Selenomonadaceae > Quinella. Next base: position 5,424 of record CAJOFG010000062.1, on the reverse strand, counting down.
CGTCCGAAAAAAATTTGCTCCGGTATCCCGCATTGACAGGAAAAAAAATAAAATGTATAATCTTCCGCGTGGAGAGGTGTCCGAGTGGTTTAAGGAGCCGGTCTTGAAAACCGGTGATGTCGAAAGGCACCGTGGGTTCGAATCCCACCTTCTCCGCCATTTTTTTTTGCAAATTTTTTTTGGAGATAAAATTTTTATGACGTTGCCCGGAAATATTCACGGAAAAATCATGCGCGCGGTTGTCGAGTTTGATATGATTCAAGACGGCGACAAAATTTTAATCGGATTGTCCGGCGGGAAGGACAGCCTGCTTTTGACTTATGCGCTTGCCGTTTTCAAAAATCATTTGGCGAAAAATTTTTCCCTTGCCGCTCTGACTATCAATCCGGGTTTCGACGACGAAAATTTTTCCGCGAACTTGGAAAAACTTTCCGACTTCTGCCGGGAATTGGAAATTCCGCACACCGTCCGGGACGTTGACATCGCCGGCGCGATTCGTTCGGCGAATAAAAATCCGTGTTTCACCTGCGCCTATTTTCGACGCGCCGCAGTGAACGGGTTCGCGAACGAAATCGGAGCAAATAAAGTTGCCTACGCTCACCACCTGGACGACGCGGCGGAAACTTTTTTGATGAGTTTGTTTTCCTCCGGGCAGCTGACAACTTTTTTACCGAAAACTTTTTTGGACAGAACAAAAATTACCGTGATTCGTCCGCTTATTTATCTTCGCGAATATCAGGTGATAAAATTCGTCGGCGAAAAAAATTTCGGTATAATAAAATCGCCGTGTCCGTTCGACGGAAAGACAAACCGGCAGACGATTAAAAATTTAATTGCCGACTTGGGAAAGACTTTCCCGGATTTTTTCAGCCACATCACTTCGGCGATGAGAAAAAATTCCGTCGGCGATTTGTGGGACGAACCGAAAACACGCGCCGAAATGAAGTCGATTTATTATTCCTACGTTCACCATTAACTTCCGGAGATTTTTTTTCGATGAAAAATAAAATCGCACTCATAACAATTCTTGCCGTCGCACTCGTCGCCGGATCTTTTTACCTGTTCGACGATGAAAAAAATTCCGCACCGCCGGGGTCGGAAGATGTCCCCGCGAAAAATTCAATCGGCGTTTACGTTTCCGGGCAAGTCAAAACTCCGGCAGTCGTCACGCTTGAGGACAACGGAAATTTGCGGATCGTCGATGCGGTCAATGCGGCGGGAGGTTTAACCGAATTTGCCGACACCGAAGTTGTAAATCTTGCCGAACATTTGACGGACGGACAACACATTCACATTCCGACGAAGGAAATTGTTTTGCAGGAACCTTCAACGACTCCGACCGACACTTCCGACAAAAAAACCGGTTCGGGAAAAAATTCCGGCGACATCGTGAACATAAACACGGCAGATGAAACGGAATTGCAAAAAATTCGCGGAGTCGGACCGGCGATAGCGAAAAGAATTGTCGATTACCGGGAACAGAACGGAAAATTTCAAACGATTGACGAGATAAAAAAAGTTCGCGGCATCGGCGAAAAAACTTTCGAGAAGATGAAAGACAACATTACCGTTTAAAATTTTTCATTTATTTTTCATTCCGGGCTTGACGTTAAATTTTTCGGGAAATATAATAATACAAATTATTTGTTCGGAAAATTTTCAGGGGATTGCACAGACATGGACGAAATGGATCGAACGCCGGACGCGGCGGAAGAAGAAAGAGTTGCCAATCAAAAAGCGGTAGCTTTAAAATACGACATGGAGCAGGATGCCGCGCCGAAAGTCATCGCAAAGGGGCGCGGTCATGTTGCCGAACATATTCTTTCCACCGCTCAGCAGAACAGCATACCCGTTTACCGGAACACGACGCTTGTAAATATGTTGATGGCGTTGGAAATTGACAGGGAAATTCCGCCGGAGCTTTACAAAGCGATAGCCGAAGTTATGGCTTACGTTTACCGGATAGACAAGCAGAAAGGTGCCGCAAATGCCCGGAGAAATCTCGGCGCGGGCGGTCGCCCGGTTTTGTGATTGAAAAAATTTTTTTTCGCGAGGTGGTTGACGTGCCGATATACAATGCAAGAATTTCGGAAATAGATACGGCGGAAACGAGGAGATACGCCGGCTTGTCGCACGCGGAAAAATTTGAGGAGCAAAATATTATCGACGCTTGCGAAGAGGCTTTGTTGCTTTTGAAAGTTCGCGGCGTCTGGAACATTTACGATTACGATTCGGAAAATCATTTGGTTCTGTCCGATCCGCATTTCAAAATTGAAGGCGATTCGATTGTAAAGCACCTTTCCGACTGTGAAAAAGTAGTTTGCATGGCTTTGACTGTCGGCAAAGAAATTGAACACGAAGTCACGGAAAAATTTCGCACCGGTCATTATGTTTCGTCAATGCTTTTGGACGCGGCGGCGACTGCGGCAGTCGAACAGGCAGCGAACGAAACGGAGAAGGCAATTTCGGTTGAGGTTGCCAAAGACGGTTACAAAATGAAAAGCCGGTACAGTCCGGGTTACGGCGATTGGTCGTTAATCAGTCAGAAAAAATTTTTCCCGATAACCGGCGCGAAAGAAATAGGAATGAAATTGAGTATCGCGATGATGTTGATGCCGCGAAAATCAATCACGGCGATTATCGGATTAAAAAAAGTTACGGCGGCGGAAAAAAAATTCGGTGCGGACGAAAATCATAATTGCGAAACGTGCGAAAAATCGGACTGCCCGGCGCGAAAAAATTAAACGGAGATAAAATCATATGGCTGAAGTTTCCGTCGTCATTTTGGCGAAGAACGAAGAAAAATTTATCGGCGCGTGTATCGAGAGCGTGAAAAGTTTTGCCGACGAAATTGTTGTCGTTGACGACTTCAGCACGGACAAGACGCCGGAAATTTGCGAACGACTCGGAGCGCGTGTCGTCAAACGGGCCTTGAACGGAGATTGGGGAAGTCAGCAAACTTTTGCGATTGAACAAGCGAAATGCGATTGGATTTTTATCATCGACGCGGACGAACGTGCCACTCCGGAATTGGCGGAGGAGATTAAAAAAATTCTTGCGGAGGACGATAAAAAATTCGCTTATCGGTGTTCGCGGCTCAGTTATTTTTGGGGACAACCTTTAAGGCACGGCGGCTGGTTTCCGGATTACGTCACGCGACTTTTTCCGAAAGCCGGCACTTACGTTGAAGGTTTGGTTCATCAAAAAATAGTTCATCAATGCGAAGAAAAAAAATTTGCCGCGTCGAAATATCTGGTGCATTATCCTTATCGCGATTGGGAACATTATTTCGGGAAGTTCAACGTGTACACGACGCTGGCGGCAAAAAAAATGCGCGACGCGGGAAAGTCGGCAAATATTCTCGACGTGATTTTTCACCCTCTTTGGGCGGCGTTCAGAATGTATTTTTTGCGCGGCGGTTTTTTGGACGGGAAGATCGGTTTCATTTTGGCGACCTTCCATTTTTTCTACACTATGGCGAAGTACGTTAAACTTTGGTACATCGACGAAGAAAATGTTCACGTCACCGAAAAAAATAAATCGTAAAAAATTCTCCGACGAAATTTTTTTCATCGGAGAGTTTTTTTGTTTTGATTCGGAAAAATTTATTTTCGCAGTCCTCCGTCCGGCAAGCGTGACGCTTGACCCTGCAGACGCGCCCGGACGTTACGACAAATTTTATTTGATAACCGCGATTTATTTTCGCAGTCCTCCGTCGGGTTCAACGTCGTAAAGTGATTCCGCCTCGTCGATTATTTCCGGAATTTCCGGACGCGACGAACAAGCCGACAAATTTTTATAAAAATTTTCCCGGTGAATGACGACTGAACGGACGAACGCCGCAATATAGTCGGTGAAAATTTTTTCTTCGTCGCACAGGTTCCAAAATTTTTTTACGCTGTCCTCAAGGTCTGTTTCGTATTCGATTCGGTGCAAAAGTCTTGCAAGCCTTGCGCGAATTTCCGGCGTGAACATGGATTTTAAAAGCGACATCTCCGGCATTGAACGCGCCGCCCGGATCAGCCAAAATTCAACTTCCAAGTCGCCGCCGATATTTTCAAAGCCGCACTCCTCCAATTTTTTTATCAAACCTTCCGGAGCTTTCCGGCGAAGGGGCGACGCTCTCAAATGTTTGTAAAATGATGCGTACATCAGCCGCTCAAATTCCAAGCGCGTGTAAAATCGTGAAACAATCCCGCCGAAGTGACCTTTCATCAATCTTTCCAAAATCGACCAGTGCCGGATATTTCGGAAACTCGTCAGCCAAACTCCGGTCTGTTTCAGGAAAGTCGAAAAGCCCGCCGCAATATCCTGAGGATTTACGACGACTTCCAAAGTCAAATCGCCGATTATCAAATCGAAAAATTCTTCGTCGAACGGCAAACGCTCTTCCCGGTAGTCGAGGATAAAAATTTTTACGCGCTCCGTCCCGGAAAATTTTTCGGCAACTTCTTCATCCGGCGTGATGAAAAAAATTTCTGCCGTCGGAAATCGTTCAAGTAATTCAGAGATATATTCCGGACTTTCGATAACCAAAATCGTTTTAAAAAAATCGCCGGCATCAATAAAGCCGGTCAGGTTGGGTTTTATTTTTTCCATGTCAAACCTCGGGATTCAATTCGTCGCCGTATTCGCGCAAAAAAATTTTTTGGTACTTGCGATATTTCGGGTCGAGTGATTTTTCTTTCGGGCAGTGTATGCACCAAAAATCTTTCGACTGATTCGGAATGACGACTTTATAACCGGCGCGTTTCATTTCCATGCACTGCGACGTATCGTAAAGGTGCCAGCCGTCGAATAAATCTTCGCGCCACGTCAAATCGTGTTGAGTAGCGAGAAAAAATCCGTCAACCGACTCAACCGGCTGATAATCTCCGTCCGGCTCCGTGCAAGTCGAATCGACGACGCTTTCCGGTTCGCAGGCGTGAAGGACTCTGCCTATCGTCCTCATGCCGTCCCACCACACGCCGGTTTTCGGCAAGTTCATGCAACCGATCATGCCGACAAGTCCTATCGAGTCATCTTGAAAAATTTTCAGCAGGTCGGCGACGAGATTTTTATTCACGACCAAAGTATCTTGGTGCAAATAAATTTTGTACTTCGCCGAAGTTTTTTTCATCGCCCGGTTGTAGCCTGAAGTCATTGAGTCGGCGTCGCGAACGTCGATAAATTCCGCGCTCATTCCCTCCGGAATTTTCAAATGCTTGAGATACAAAAAACATTCGTCATACCAGTAGTCGTTGTTCACGCAAGTTATGAACGCGACTTTTTTTTCGTCACAAAAATTTTCCATGTAAATTCCTCATCAACAAAAAAAGTCCGGCAGAAAAATTTTCGCGCCGGACAGAATAAAAATATTTCTTACTGCAAGTTCATTGACAACTCAATAAATTTGTTTGCGAGTTTGGCTTTTTGCAAAACTTC
>CAJOFG010000061.1 GCA_905233965.1 uncultured Selenomonadaceae bacterium | reverse complement strand
CGCGGTTCGTTTCCGCGAAAAAGATTTTCGCCGCCGCGTTTTCACAATCGCGGTCGCTGAAAAAATTTTGCAACAAAAAAATCTTACCGGGAAAAAAATTCCGGGTAAGATTTTTTATTTTAAGGTAACAAATTTTTCTTAAACGATACCTTGAGCAGACATCGCCTCCGCGACTTTTTTAAATCCGGCAATGTTCGCGCCCATGACCAGGTTGTCCGGGTCGCCGAACTCTTCCGCATTTTGTTTCGCGTTTTGATAAATTTTCGACATGATGTCTTTAAGTTTTTCGTCAACCTGCTCGAAAGTCCAGCTGAGACGTTCGGAGTTTTGACTCATTTCGAGAGCCGAAACCGCAACGCCGCCGGCATTTGCCGCTTTTGCCGGAGCGAAGAGAACGCCTTTGCGAAGGAAATATTCTATCGCGTCGAGTGTAGAAGGCATATTCGCACCTTCGCCGACGACTTGGCAACCGTTGCCGACAAGTTTTTTCGCCGATTCCAAATCCAATTCTTCCTGAGTTGCGCAGGGAAGAGCGATGTCACATTTAACGTCCCAAACTCCGCGACAACCTTCGTGATATTCGGAATGGGGATGAATTTCTTCGTATTCGGAAATTCTTCCGCGTTCGACTTCCTTAATTTTTTTAACGGTGACGATGTCGATTCCGTCCGGGTCGTAAATGTAACCGTTCGAGTCGGAGCAGGTAACGACTTTCGCGCCGAACTCCTGCGCCTTCTCAATCGCGTAAGTTGCGACGTTTCCGGAGCCGCTCACCGAAACGAGTTTATCTTTCAAGCTGATATTTTTCGCGTCCAACATATTTTTGACGAAGTACAAAAGTCCGTAGCCGGTCGCTTCCGTTCTCGTCAAACTTCCGCCGTAAGTCAACCCTTTGCCGGTGAGAACCGCCGCATCGTATGCGTCACGGATTCTCTTGTACTGTCCGAAAAGGTAACCTATTTCACGTCCGCCCACGCCGATGTCGCCGGCCGGAACGTCAACATGAGGACCGATGTGACGATAAAGCTCCGTCATGAACGCCTGACAAAATCTCATGACTTCGTTATCGGATTTTCCTTTCGGGTCGAAGTCGGAGCCGCCTTTGCCGCCGCCGATGGGAAGTCCCGTCAAAGAATTTTTGAAAACCTGCTCGAACGCAAGGAATTTCAAAATACTGAGGTTGACGCTCGGGTGAAAACGCAAGCCGCCTTTGTAAGGTCCGATCGCGGAATTCATTTGCACGCGGTAGCCGCGATTGATGTGGGTAACATTTTTATCGTCCTGCCAAGCCACGCGGAAAGTTACGATGCGATCCGGTTCAACCATGCGCTCCAACATTTTTTCCGCTTTGTACTTCGGATTTTTTTCGAGGAACGGAACAATCGAAGTCAAAACTTCTTTAACCGTGTTGTGAAATTCCACCTGGTCGGGGTCACGCTTTTTAATCAACGCGAGAACATCTTCAACATAATTTTTCATTTCAGACATATCAAATCCTCCTTGCTGTGCGAAATTTTACCGGACTATAATTTTTTTGTATAGCCGCCTTGCCGAAAAAATATTGTATACATTTTCCGAAAAACTTTTCGTCGGGCAAAAAAATTCCGCGCCGGGTTGTATTTTTTTTCAAAATACGGTTATAATATTTTGCAAACAATGCGGGAGGTTTTTTTGTGAAATGAAAACTCTTGAAGAACTTGCTCTCCTCATTCCCGGCACGAAAATTATCGGAGCCGGCGAAACGAAAATAAAAAGTATCGAACACGATTCGCGCAAAGTCGGCGAAGGAAGTTTGTTCGTATGCATGGAAGGTGCGCACTTCGACGGACACAATTTTATCGGGCAGGCGAAGGAAAAAGGCGCGACCGGAATTTTGACGACACGGGAAAATATTTCTCCGCCGGAAGGAATTTCCGCGCTCGTCGTCCCGGATATGCTCAACGCTCTTGCCGTCATCGTTCCCTATTTTTACGATTACCCGTCGAAAAAAATGCGCGTTATCGGAGTCACCGGCACGAACGGAAAAACCACTGCGACTTATATGCTCCGCTCGATTCTGATTAACGCCGGATACAAAGTCGGTTTAATCGGCACGATTCAAATGATGATCGGCGACGAAGTTTTTCCGATTCACAACACCACGCCGAACGTTATCGACTTGCAACACATTTTCGTTGATATGCGCGAAAAAAATATTGATGCCGTCGTCATGGAAGTTTCAAGTCACGCGCTCGCCGAACACAGAGTTTCCGGAATTGAATTTGACACGGCGATTTTCACCAACCTGACGCAAGACCACCTCGACTACCACAAAACTATGGAGCATTACAAAAAAACGAAGGCAAAACTTTTTGAGATGGTTTCGCGTTCCGGTCGGAAGAAGGGAAAGACCGCCGTCATAAATCTGGACGACCCGGCTGCGGAGTTCATGCTCGAACACGCGCTTTGCGAAAAAATTACTTACGGAATAGAAAAAAATTCCGACGTTCGCGCAACGAATATCGACGTTCAAGCGGAAGGGACGAAATTTGAAATTCACGGGCAATTCGGCGAAATGAAGTTAAATTTGCACGTCACCGGAATTTTTAACGTGTACAATATTTTGGCGGCAACCGGCGCGGCACTTGCGGAAAAAATTTCTCCGGACATTATCAAAAAGTCGCTGGAAAATTTCCGGAGCGTTCCCGGTCGTTTTGAAAAAATTTTCGCCGACGTTCCTTTTACCGTCATTGTCGATTACGCGCACACTCCGGACGGCGTGAAAAATGTTATCGAAACGGCGCGGCAGATTGTGAAAAATCGAATCATCACGGTATTCGGTTGCGGAGGAGATCGCGACAACAAAAAACGTCCGATTATGGGCAGACTTGCCGCAGAACTTTCCGACATCGTCATCGCGACTTCCGACAATCCCCGCACGGAAAATCCGGAGTCAATCCTTCGCGAAATTGAAGTCGGCATAAAGGAAAAAATCGGCGATAAAATTCACGAAACCGTTACCGACAGACGCACGGCAATTTTCCGTGCCGTCGAAATTGCAAAGCCGGGAGATATAATTTTGATTCTCGGTAAGGGACACGAAAATTATCAAATTTTGAAAGACGAAACGATTCACTTCGACGACAGGGAAGTTGCATCGGACGCGATTAAAAATTTTTACGGAGGAAAAAATTGAATGAATAAATTCAGCTTGAAGGAAATTGTCAAGGTAACCGGAGCGGATACGAATACGAACGACGAAATAATTTTTCAAGGGATAACGACGGACAGCAGAAAAATTTCGCCCGGCGTTTTGTTCGTCGCGCTGAAAGGTGAAACGTTCGACGGGGAAAATTTTGGTGTTTTGGTCGGCAAAAATTTTTCCGCAGAAATTCCAGGCGCAATTTTGAAAGTCGCCGACACTTTGGAGGCTTACCAAAAAATCGGCGGGTATTGGCGTGACCGTTTCGACATTCCGGTTGTCGCAGTCACCGGTTCCAGCGGAAAAACCACCACGAAAGATTTAACCGCCGCCGTTTTGACTGCGCTCGGCAAGATTCAAAAAACTTCCGCGAACTTCAACAATGAAATCGGCGTTCCTTTAACTTTGCTCGGCATTAACGACGAACATAAAGCCGCCGTCGTTGAAATCGGTATGCGCGGACTCGGACAGATTGAGGCTCTCGCAAAATTTGTCAAGCCGACAATCGCAATCATCACGAACGTGAACGAAACCCATATTGAGTTGCTCGGCTCGATGGAAAATATCGCGAAGGCAAAGGGCGAACTTGCCGAAGCGATTAAGCCGGGCGGCACGGTAATTTTGAATGCGGACAATTCTTACACGGAGGATATCAAAAAAGTTGTCGCGCCCGGAGTAAATATTTTGACGTTCGCTGTGGAAAATCCGGCAGACATCAAAGCAGAAAATATTTCCGCGCACCAAACTTCAACCGATTTTGATTTGCTTTATCGCGGAAAAAAATATCATATGGACTTGCCGGTAATCGGGCGGCACAATGTTTTAAATGCTCTGTCTGCGGTTGCCGTCGGAATTTCTTGCGGAATTTCTTTCGACGAAATGCAACGCGGCTTTTCGACTTTGGTCACGACGAAAATGAGATTTGAAGTCATTCGCCGCGACAACCTTGTCATAGTGAACGACGCTTACAACGCAAGCCCGGCATCAATGTGCGCGTCGATTAAAACCGTTTCCGAAATTTACGACGGCAGAAAAATTGCCGTACTCGGCGATATGCTCGAACTCGGCAACATTGCGGAAAAATCTCATCGCGAAGTCGGTAAGGAAGTTTTTGAAAATAATTTCGACGTGCTGATAACTTACGGCGAACTCGGAAAATTTATTGCCGCCGGTGCGAAAGATGCCGGCATGGAAAAAGTTTTCACCACCGACACCCGCGAAGAAACCGCGAAAAAAATTCTCGCCGTGATTAAAGACGGAGATACGATTCTTTTCAAAGCGTCGCACGGTATGCACTTGGAAAAAGTTATCGAAATGATTTGACTTTATCGCGGCGAAAGGATAACGTGATTCATGAGCGAAAAAGCCGACATCAAAAAACCTGAAACGTTTTTCGGGAAAAAGCGCAACGTAATTTTTGCCGCCGGAGTTTTGGCGATAATTCCGGTGGTTGTTTTTGTTATCTCCTTCCTTTACGTCGGAGATTTTTTTAAACCCGTTCCGAAGATCGAAGTCAAAGCCGAAAACAGATTTGAAAAAACTTTGCGCGTCGTTTCCGACATAGACTACGCGCCTTTTTCCTACGCGGACGAGGACGAAAATTATTTGGGGTTCGACGTTGAACTTATCAACGAAATTGCAAACCGTTTGGAAATGAATTTGGATTTGCAACTCACGGATTGGTCAACGGCAAATAAAATGTTCCTCAACAGAGATGTTGACGTGATAATGAACATGGAATCCGATTTGGTCGTGAACAATCCGAACATGGTCGCGACACTTCCGACAACGGAAAAACAGTACGTCGTTTACGGCAAAAAAAATATTTCCTCCGTCGCGGACTTGTACGGGCGGCGCGTCGCATCTTTCCACCCGGTTCCGGGTTTGGGACTCGACGACGAAATAACTTACATAAAATCTTACGAAGTTATTTTTGAGGCGTTGAAGCGCGGCGAATATGAATTTGCGATTTGCCCGATACAGGTCGGCAACAATTTTTTGGAGAAACTCGACATCAAAGACGTTTATCCGAGTTATGCGGTCACCCACGTTTACGGGGTACTCTGTATTCATCCGGAAGATAATATTCTGCGCGTAAAATTAAATGCCGTCCTCAAACAAATGCAGGAAGAAGGACGAATGGATGAGCTCGACAAAAAATGGATTAATCACCGTTACGAAAATATAACTCTGTTTGAAATGGTTGCAAGTCGCCCCTGGATAGGAACTCTGGTTACAATTTCTCTCGTCATTGTCTGTATGCTCGTCGCGTACATTTTTCATCAGTACAAGGAAGCGAAAGACCGGAACATTTACACGGAAAGACTGCAGGAAAATTTTGACACGATACACAAACAGCAGGAAGAATTGAAAATTCGCAACGAAGAATTGATCGTCGAAAAAATGAAAGCCGAACTCGCCGGGAAAGCGAAAACAACTTTCCTGTTCAACATGAGCCACGACATACGAACGCCGATGAATGCAATTATCGGTTACATCGAACTCGCGAAGAAGGAAAAAAATATTCCGGCAAATATAAACGATTTTCTCGGCAAAATCGAAGTGTCCGGAAAAAATCTTTTGACGCTGATAAATGACGTTCTGGAAATGAGCCGGATTGAGAACGGAAAATTTGAACTCGAAGAATGCGACGCGGATATTTGCAAACTGTTCGACGAAGTGCGCGACGTTTTCGCCATGCAAATGGAGCAGAAAAAAATTAAATTCACCGTCGATACTTCGCAAGTCAAAAATCGTTTCGTCGTCTGCGATATAAACCGGTTGGATCGCGTCATGCTGAATTTGTTGAGCAACGCTTACAAATTCACGCCGGACGGAGGAACCGTCACCGCGACACTTTCGCAAACCGGGACGGAAGAAAATTTTGCCGCTTATGAAATTCGCGTCAAAGATACCGGAATCGGAATGACGAAAGAATTTGCCGAAAAAATTTTTGACGCGTTCGAGCGCGAAAGGACTTCGACGGTCAGCGGCATACAAGGTACCGGGCTGGGCATGGCGATAACGAGAAGTATAATCGACATGATGAACGGCGAAATAAATCTTGTCACCGAAAAAGATAAAGGCACGGAATTTATAATCCGTCTGAAATTCAAAATTGCCGAAGAGCCGGAAAAAATTTCGGAGGAAGAAAATATTTCCGAAGTCGAAACGAATTTCGGGAACAAAAAACTTCTCTTGGTTGACGATATCGAAGTCAATCGGGAAATTGCGAAAATGTTTTTGTCCGGCGCGGGGTTCGACGTGGACACGGCGGCTGACGGTTCTGAGGCTGTGGAAAAAATTTCAAACTCAAAGCCCGGCGATTACGACGCAATTTTAATGGATATTCAAATGCCGGTTATGAACGGTTACGAGGCGACGAAAAAAATTCGTGCGCTGGAAAATCCGGAGCTTGCAAAAATTCCGATTATAGCGATGACGGCGAACGCGTTCAGCGATGACGTGAAAGCGGCAAAAGATGCCGGCATGAACGGACACATTGCAAAACCGATTGACATTGCAAAGATGATGGAAACTTTATCGGAAGTTTTGGGTTGAAAATTTTTTCGCGAGGCGATTGAAATGACAACTTTGAGAGAACAAACCATAGAGATGACAGCGACCGCTCCGGACGAGTACATCGAGAAAATTTTTGAGTTTGTGAAAAATTTGTTGATAAAGCCGGGAGTCAATCCTGAGGAAAAACGCAAGGAAGAAATTTTTGCGCGACTTGATGAACTTTTCGCAAGAGAAAAACCTTTGACGGAGGAAGAAAAAAAGATTGCGCACGAAAGAGCCGAACTGCAAACGATCGCAGGGAGCGCATGAAACATAAAAATTATGCTTGATACGAACATAATAATTTCTGCCGTAGTTTTTGACGGAAAAATCGAAAATTTGTTGCGCTCTTTGAAGGACGAGGGTCATGAACTTTTGGTTTCGGATTACGTCGAAACGGAATTCAAAGAAAAAGTAAACAAAAAATGACCTGACAAAAAGAAACGTCATTTTGTTGACCGGCGACAAATATTTTTTTGGAGAGCGAAATAAAAAATCCGCTTGTGATGTCGCCGACAATTTTGGCTGAATATATGCAAAAATAATTGCCGGCAAAAATTTTTTCCCGGCTCCCGTTTTTATTGAAAAAAACTTTTCCGTATGTTAGACTTCGACAATGTAAGATGTTTGACAATTTTAAGCCCCGACGAAATTTTGTCGGGGTTTTTGCTGACAAGATAAAAAATTTTGGGGAGAGATGTTTTAATGAACGAAAAAATTTCAACGGACAAAAAAAATTCCATCGGCACAAAATTTTACCCCGTTTACCATGCCGCGCCGCCCGTCGGCTGGATGAACGATCCGAACGGGTTTTGCTTTTACAACGGCGAATACCATCTCTTTTATCAGCACCACCCTTACTCCGCCGAATGGGGACCCATGCATTGGGGACACATGACGAGTAAAAATCTTTTCGAGTGGAAACATCTCCCCATCGCGATCGCTCCGGACAGATTTTACGACAAGGACGGCTGTTTTTCCGGCAGCGCGATTGAAAAAGACGGACAACTTTATTTGATGTACACCGGTCACGTCATTCCGAACGTTTTCAAACAAAAACTTCATTTGCAAACTCAATGCATTGCCCGGAGCGCAGACGGAATAAATTTTGAAAAATTTTCCGGCAACCCGGTTATCGGAAATCCCGGCGACCACAGAGCGAGCAAATACGATTTTCGTGATCCGAAAGTTTGGAAACACGACGGAAAATTTTATGCCGTCGTCGGCTCAAAGACCGAGGAGGACGACGTGGGGCAAATTATTTTGTTCGAGTCGGAAGATTTGGAGCATTGGAATTTTAAAAGCATCGCGGCACGGGCAACCGAAAATTTGGGTTATATGTGGGAGTGTCCGAACTTTGCGACGATTGACGGTAAGGAAGTTTTGATTTTCTCTCCGCAGGGAATCAAGCAGGAGGGAATCGTTTATCAAAACGTGTATCAGTCCGGTTACATGATCGGCAATTTGAATTACGAAACCGGAATTTTCACGCACGAAGATTTTCATCTGCTGGACTACGGCTCCGATTTTTACGCGCCGCAAATTACCGAAACGCCGGACGGCAGAACAATTTTAATCGGCTGGCTCGATATGTGGTACGAAAAAATGCCGGAGCAAGAGGACGATTGGGCGGGCATGATGACCGTACCGCGTGAACTCCGGTTGAAGGACGGAAAAATTTTCAGCGTTCCGGCGAAAGAGTTGGAAGGTCTGCGCAAAGAAAAAATTTCCTACGAAAAATTATCGCTGACCGAACCGACGAAGTTGGAAAAAATTTCCGGCGACATCGGCGAATTGATTGTTGACGTTGACACCGGAAAAACTCCCGCGTTCGGAATAGAATTGCGCGTCGGCGAAAAAGAAAAAACGATTATCGAATACACCGAGGCGGAAAAACTTTTAATCTTAAATCGCAAACGCTCCGGCAAAGGTCCGGGAGATACCCGCGAAGTCGAACTCAATCCCGGAAAAAAATTGACGCTCCGAATTTACCTTGACAAGTCCTCCGTCGAAATTTTCATCAACGACGGCGAAGCTGTCATGTCGTCGCGAATTTATCCGGACGAATCGTCACGCGATATTATTTTCGTTCCGTGGGGAAATTCTTTTGAAATAAATTCCGTGACCTTCTACAAATTCTGAACGGTGATTTTTTGTGTTGAAAAAAATTTATAAATTCATCGCGGCGATTTTAATTTCCGCGCTTGCATTTACTCCGTTGCCGGCTCAAGCTGTCGATGTCGGAGGAGCGGCGGCGGGAGCGTTGGGCGTTTTGGCGATGTACAAATCCGTTTTAAATTCAATTTTGGATTTGGGCAACAACGTCGATGCACAAATGGCGGCGCGCCGGCAGGATATTGAACTCAACGGCACGGATAAAAATCCTCATGATGTTGAACTTGTCGATAAAATCATGACGCGGCTGGTAAATAATTCCCGGTACGAACTCAAAGTAAATTCTCTCCCGTTCGTTTGGGGCGTGAACGACAGCGAAAAATTCAACGCCTCCTGTTACCCGATGAATTATATCAGCGTCAATCGCGGACTCATTCGCGCACTCAACGGAGACGAAAATCAAATTGCGTCAGTCCTCGCCCACGAAATGACTCACGGAATTGCTCAACACTCCGCGAAAAGTTACGCGAAGGCGATCGCTCAATCGACGGCGGCAATGATAATCGGTGCAAGTCTTCCGGACAGCGCGAACATCGACTGGAATAAAATGGCGGCGATTGCGGATTATTCCGTTGCAAAAAGTGTAATGATTCCGGTTGAACATGAAGCGGATGCCGGCGGATTTTATCTGATGACGGACGCGGGATTTAATCCGGGCGGCGGTGCGGCGGCCATGGCGGCGATGGATTATTATTTGCGCTACGAAACGCGGGACTTTTTGGAATTTGACGCGCACGACAAACCGAACGAACAAACCATGAGCGACCACCCGGATACCGAAGTACGCGAAGAAAAACTTTCCGGAATGTTGACGGATTATTCGCTCGGTCATGTCACGACGAAGAAATTTTTGAATCTCCCTTCTCCGGCAACGGCGCGGTCAATGCGGCGAAAAAAGCTTACTACTTCGCCGGAGGTTTGGCGCGGGCGTTTCACGATTACCTTTCGCCGGACTATTGGAAATTCCGGGAAGGCACGGCGAACATCACGGATTTTTTGACTGACGACGAAGTTTACAAAGACCTTCGGGAAATTTCTTTCGAGACGAACGCCGGCGAAAAAATTCATGCGGCAGTAGTCAAAGCTTACGAAAACGAAAATCCGGATGCGCGAAAAAAATTTGCCGACGCGGAAACGAAACGACTTGAAGAGTTGAAAAAAATTAAAGCCGAAACGATTTACGCAAAAAAAAATGCGGCGAAGAAACTTCGGACGAACGCCGACATTTACAACGACTACGGCAAAGGCGAACTTGCCATGCAGGAAATTGAGCGCGCACTTCTTGCCGAAAATCAGGACGACATTCCGGAATGTTTTGCGGTTCGCGGCAGGGCGAAAGCGATTTGCGGCGATTACGACGGCGCGCTTGACGATACAAATTTTGCCGTCGAAGAAGATCCGGAAAATGTTTTCAACTTTTTGAATCGCGCAGACGTTCGGCATATGCGCGGCGAAACGTCGGAGGCTCTCGCCGACATTGATAAAGCGTTGACGATTGAACCGAAATTGACGGTCGCTTATCAACTTCAGGCAAACATTTTCGACGAACTCGGCGAAACGGACAAGGCGACGGAAAGTTACCGGCAAGCTTACGAATTGTCGAAAAAAAATCCGCGTTCCGTTCCGGAAAATTATCTCGAAAAAATTGATCCGGACGCGGCGGAAAAATTGAAAAAGGAACGCGAAAAAAAGAAACGCGAAGAGGAAAAGGAAAAACTCAAAGAGGAGAAAAATAAATCCGGCGATGAAAAAAATGAGCCGGATACGGAAACTCAATCCGACGACAAAAAATAAAATTTTTCTGGAGTGATTTTTTATGGAACGAATGACTTATAAAAATTCCGGCGTGAATATCGATGCCGGCAACGAATCCGTCAAGCTTATCAAAGACAGCGTTCGCGCAACTTATCGTCCGGAAGTTTTAGGTGACTTGGGCGGGTTCGGCGGACTTTTCGCGCTCAAAGAATACGATGAACCGGTTTTGGTTTCCGGCACCGACGGAGTCGGCACGAAATTGAAAATTGCGTTCATGCTCAACAAACACGATACGGTCGGTCAAGATGTCGTCGCGATGTGCGTTAATGATATTCTCGTTCAGGGCGCGGAACCTTTATTTTTTCTGGACTACCTCGCCGTCGGAAAATTAAATCCCAAACAAGTCGCGGAAGTCGTAAAGGGA
This sequence comes from uncultured Selenomonadaceae bacterium, assembly GCA_905233965.1. Lineage (GTDB taxonomy): Bacteria > Bacillota > Negativicutes > Selenomonadales > Selenomonadaceae > Quinella. The sequence goes on along the minus strand of CAJOFG010000061.1, from coordinate 6,298 downwards.
GTTGCGAAGGCTTGCAAAGAATCCGGTTGCTCGTTAATCGGCGGGGAAACTGCGGAGATGAGCGGATTTTATGCGCCCGGCGAATATGACTTGGCAGGATTTGCGGTCGGTCGTCGAAAAAAAATCTCTGATAACCGAACAACGCGTAAAGCCCGGCGACGTTTTAATCGGACTTCCGTCAAGCGGACTTCACTCGAACGGTTTTTCACTCGTTCGGAAAATTGTTTTTGAAAAGAAAAGATATTTGGGTGAAGAATTTTTGCCGGAACTCGGCGGCAAAAAAATCGGCGAAGCACTTTTGACACCGACGCGACTTTATCCGAAAACTTGTTTGCCGATTATAAAAAAATTCGGCGAAAAACTTCACGGCATGGTTCACATAACCGGCGGCGGCTTTTACGAAAATATTCCGCGTGCCGTTCCGAAAAAAATGTGTGTCGAAATTGACGCGGACACTTGGAAGATGCCGGAAATTTTCAAACTTCTCAAAAAGTGGGGCAACATTGATTGGCGCGAAATGTTCCGGACTTTCAACTGCGGTATCGGAATGATTTTAATCGTTGACGGAGAGTCCGCCGAAGAATTTGCCGCGCACCTCAAATCAAATTCCGAAGAGTTTTACAAAATCGGTCGCGTTGCCGAAAAACCGATTAAAGCGAACGCGCCGGACATTACGATTAAATTCGGCGGAGAAATTTTGTAGGAAATTTTTACAATCGGGAGCTTGAAAACTATGATTAAAAAATTTGCGTTAAAAATTTTTTTGGCGGTCACCTGCATTTTCCTTTTTACCGGTTGCGGCGACGATAAAGCACAAACCGGAACAGACCCCGCGAATCAACCGGCTCAACAGTTTGAAATTCTCAAAGAACCCGGTTACTACGGCGATTTGAAAATGCAACCCAACGGCGTTTTCCTCGTCCGAAACAAACTTGCAGAAGATCGCCTTGAAGGTGCCGGCACAGTTTACAAAGTTGAGTTCAACGAGGACAAAAAGCCGAACAAAATCACCGCGATGAACGGCGGCACTCCCATCAGCGCGGAATGGACCGACACGCTTAACCGGAAATTTACTTTCTCCGCCGTGACGATTGAATACACCGACAAACAGACGCGCTGCAATTTCCGGAACACGCGAATGGCGGCAACTCCCGGCTATTACGGTGCGTACACAATCGGCTACAAAAATCCGGAGAACGGAAAGGAAACTTCAGCCGCTTACCTTTACGACAAAGACGGAAATCAATCTTCTTTCGGGCGCGGCTATTCGCAAATGTTTTTCACTTACGACGGCGACAACTTATCCAAAATCGGGTTCGCCGACGAGAACGGCAACCGCGTCGTGAATATTTTCGGCGAATATGAAATTCGTTTGGCTTACGATAAAAAATTCGGCGCGATAACCGAAGTTGCGAATTACGGCAAAGACGGCGCACTTAAAGCCGCTACGAACGGAATTGCAAAGACGACTTCCAAACTTGACGACAAGGGGCGCGTCATCGAAGTTAAACATTTCGGTTCGGACGATATGCTCAAAGATAAAAGCAACATCTTGCTTGAACTTACGAAATCATTTTCTTCCGTCAGTGCCGGAGCAATTACCCGCTACGTTTACGAAGGCGTTACGGATCGCGTAAAGAAAATTTCTTTTCTCGGCAAAGACGAACAGGCTGAAGGCGTAAAGGAATGGGGCAATGTTTCCTCAATGGAATTTACTTACACGCCGCAAGGTCACATTGCAACCGTTTCGGCATATGCGACGGACGATTCGCCGAGTCCGATACACAAAAATTTATTCGGCGACAACGTGGTTAAAGTCGAGTTTGAATATGACAACTTCGGAAACATTTCCAAAATAATTTTCTACGGCAAGGAAGGAAACCCGGTTGCGGCAGGCAAATTCGGCGCGTCGGAATGTCATTTCAAATACGATGAGAAACGCAGAGAAACCGGTCGGTCTTATTACGGTACCGGCGGCGACAAAATCGAAATTTCCGTCAACGGATTCAATTACCACGAATTTAATGTTGAGTACAACGACGACGACCAAATTGTTGCGACGGTTTATTTCGACAAAAACGGAAACGAAGTTCGCCGCGAAAATTCCGCGCCGACAAATGTTGCCGGCGAAATGAAAAACAATTCGCAAAGCACGGACGTTTCCGCCGCTCCGGCTGACGTCGGCTCTTTCGTCAACATGAAAAATCAATACAACGATGAAATTGCCGTGCTTGCCGGAGATATAAATTCTTACCTCAGCCAAAACAGTCGGTTCACCAATGCGGACGACACTCATTTGAACCGCGCAATAAAATTGAAGGAAAGGATTCAATCTTTGCACAACGAAGTTGCCGGCGCGAATATTCCGAACGCAAACGTAAAATCGAAACTTCTTGAAAATTTGTCTTTGGAAATCGGTCGGGTGCAGGGATTGATTGACGGGATAAACGATTCGCGCAACGGAGGAAGTTACAAAGCCGGATTCGGGCGCGGCAGTGAAGCTTTCAAACGCTATGAAACGGCGGCGAACGAATTAAACAATTTGCTCAAATAAAAAATTTTGGTGGTGAATTTATTTGACAGAGTTGGCAGTTTTATGTTCGGGGCGCGGCTCGGATTTGCAGTCGATAATCGATGCGATTCAATGCGGCGACCTTCCGGCGAAAATTTCCGTCGTGATAACCGACAAGCCCGGAGTTCAAGCACTCGAACGGGCGGAAAAAGCCGGGATAAAAAATATCTGCGTTGACAGAAAAAAATTTGAAACACGCGCCGAATTTGAAAAAGAAATTTTGAAAAACTTGGACGGCATCGACTTGGTAATTTTGGCGGGGTTCATGAGAATTTTAAGCCCGGAGTTCGTCAAAAAATTTTCCGGGCGACTGATGAATATTCACCCGTCACTGTTGCCGGCTTTTCCCGGAGCGCACGCTCACCGGGACGTGTTGGCTTACGGCGTGAAAGTTTCCGGTTGCACGGTTCACTTCGTCGATGAAGGGACGGACTCCGGACCGGTAATTTTGCAGGCGACCGTCGAAGTTCGCGACGACGACACCGAAGAAACTTTGGCGGCGCGCGTTCTCGAACAAGAACACATAATTTATCCGAAGGCGATAAAATTGTTCGTCGAAGGGAAATTGAAAATCGACGGACGAAAAGTAAAAATTTTAAATCGGGAGTGAGATGAATGGAAATTAAAATCAAACGTGCTTTAATCAGCGTGTCAAACAAACTCGGCGCGGTGGACTTGGCAAAATCTTTGAGTCGTTCCGGCGTGGAAATTATCAGCACGGGCGGAACGATGAAGGCGATTCGCGCCGCCGGTATTCCGGTTACTTACGTCAGCGACGTTACCGGTTTTCCGGAAATTATGGACGGCAGAGTAAAAACTCTCAACCCGAAAATTCACGGCGGAATTTTGGCGGTGCGCGACAATCCGGAGCACGTCAAACAAATGGAGGAAAATAAAATTTTGCCGATTGATATGGTCGTCGTGAATTTGTATCCGTTCAAAGCGACGATTCGCAAAGAAAATGCGACGCTTGAGGACGCGATAGAAAATATCGACATAGGCGGGCCGGCGATGATTCGGGCGGCGGCAAAAAATTTTAAATTCGTCACCGTCGTTACAAACCCGGACACTTACGAAGAAATTGCAAAGATGGTTGCGGAAACCGGTTGCGTCGATTACGACACCCGAAAAAAATTGGCGGCTGAGGCGTTCGCCCACACCGCCGACTACGATTTGATGATTGCAGATTACCTTGCAAAAAAATTGTGAAATAATTTCTCCGGTACCCTTCAAAAAATTCGGAGGGTATTTTTTTGTGGAAATTGTAATGTACAAAAATTTTATCGGAAAATAAAGTCGCGTCCGACGATTCAAGGGAACTCTGTCATTTCGCAAAAATTTATCTTTCCGATATTTAAAACCATCGCGCCCCAAGTCAAGCCGACACCGAACCCGGACAGACAGACTTTAAATTTTTCGTTCAGAAGTTTTTCTCCGATGTTGAAAGTCATGTTCATCGGAATGGTAACACCGCTTGCGTTCCCGAAATTCGTGACGATGTTTGCAGGAATTTTTTCGTAAGGTATGCCCAATTCGTCGGCAAGTTTTTCCACCATGAATTTGTTCGGCTGGTGGAAAAGATACCAATCAATCTCATCTTTTTTTATACCGAGTCTTTCAAACAGACCGAAAATAAGCGGCGGTACTTCAGTTTGAACGAAATGAAAAATTTCTCTCCCCTGCATTACGAGATTGTCCAAACTCCTCCGGTTGCCGTCCTTGTCCTCGTGCATTTTTGCCGTTTCCGGAGTTGACGGCATTTTGAATCCGCCGGCGGGAATCATGAGAGCTGAGGAGCGCGAGCCGTCCATTTTAATTTCGCCGCATATCGGATTTTCTTCCGAAGTTTTTTCAACCGTCGTGATTGAAATTGCGTCGCCGACGAGAGGATAACTGTTTCTGTCCTCCTTTGAAGTTTTTGTGCTGAGAATGTCGGCGTTTATCAAAACGACTTTGTTCACGTCGTCCTGTTCGAGAAGTGAACAAGCTTGCATGAGTCCGACAATATATCCGGCGCAACCTTGATTTACGTCAAGGCACAAAATATTTTCCGACAAACCCAGCCGCCCCTGAATTATGTTGCTTGTCGGAGGAAGAAAATGATCCGGCGATTCGGTGACGAGAACCAACGCATCAATTTCATCTTTGCACAAAAGTTTTTTGTCGAAAAGATATTCCATTCCGAAAACGGAGAGATCGGAAACCGTAACGCCCTCCCGGACGATATGATGCCGGTCGTAACCCATGACGAGTTTCAATCTTTTTGTCCGTGCTTTATCGGCTTGGTAATTGTCCATTTCCTCATCGAAAGTTTTAAAATTTGCCGGAATTACCGTGAGGACTCCGGTAATTTTTTTATTCCCGTAATTAAATTTCATCTGTTACGCCGTGCCCTTTCAAAAGTCCGGTTATCGCGGCAAGGTTGCAAAAATTTTCCGGGACAATCTCCGTACCTTTGATTTTAATTCCGTAATTTTTTTCCAACGCCGCAACAAAAGTAATCAGGTCGAAAGAATCAATGTAGCCGTCGGCAATGAAATCTTCGCTCTTCGTGAAATCAAATTCCGGTCTTATCTCTTTCAAAATTTCAATTACTTTCTTCATCAAAAAAATTCTCCTTTCAAAATTCAACGCATTTTTTTAAACCGGTCGCCGTGCAAATAATTTTCCGTCAATTCGATTTTTTGAGGAATTTTGAAACTCTCCAATTTGTCTTTGCAAAATTTTCTCAATCTCTTTTTGAAGTCCCGCAAACTTTCATCGCCGGAGAGTTTTACTTTCGCCGTTACCATTTGCCCGGTCAAAATATTTTTTTCTCCGGAAACGGAAACTTCTTCCACGCCCTCCATTTGTTGCAAAACATTCTCCACTTCTGCCGGAAAAACTTTTTGTCCGCCGACGTTTATCATCTCTGACTTCCTGCCGAGAATTTTTATATAATCCCCGTCAACGAGTACGGCATCGCCGGTTTTGAACCAGCCGTCGTCGGTGAAGGGACTTTCGGCGTTCAAATATCCGAGCATGACGGACTTGGATTTTATTTCCAAAAGACCGTCGATAACGCGGGTTTGAAAATCTTCGCCGCCGATTTTTACCCAAAGAGAATCCGACGACTTCGATCGTGAACTCGTTATTCCGACTTCCGAAAGTCCGTAAGCTTGAAGTAATTTTACTTCCGGGAATAATTTATGCAAAGTCAAAAGAGTATTTTCCGGCATGGGTTCAGTCCCGTAAGTAATCATTTTCAAACTGCTCAAGTCATAATTTTTGTAAGCCTCACTGAAAATCAACATATTCAAAAAAGACGGTGAGGTCGGCAAAACTTCCGCGCGATATTTTTCAACGGCACGGCACACGGCATCCGGTGTCCGCTTTTCGACGGTGACGACGCAACCGAGACTTGAAATAATGTGGAAGAGCGAATTTATTCCGCCGATATGATCGAACAGGAGAAAAATTATCCACCGTGAAGGTCGCCTGTCGATTTTGAATTTGTTCAGGAGCGGCAAAAAATCATGGACGGCGGCTTTACTTTCGCCCGTCGAGCCGGAAGAAAAAATAATCAGTCCGGGATGCGATTCGTTTTTCAACTTCATCAAAAGCTCGTGCGATGCCTTGACATTTTCAAGCCGGAAATCAATTTCTTCATCGGTAACGACGATTGAAACTTCGACTTCCGCAATTTTTTTAAACTCTTCCTTTTTGTGCCGAACGCTTTCGGTGAGA
>CAJOFG010000060.1:10285-17554 GCA_905233965.1 uncultured Selenomonadaceae bacterium | reverse complement strand
GCCGCCGGAGCCGGTCCGGAAGATCCCGACTATTACAAAAAATACGGCGACCAAATTTATCGTTACACCGCGCTGAAAGATAAATCGGAAGTCCGGGAAATTTTTTCTTGAAGTCGTAAAAATTTTTTGCCCGGTTCAAAATTTCTTCGTTCGTCAAAGCGTGTTTGCGGGAATTTATCAAACTTCCGTAAATCATCGCGTCGGTCGAAATTACAGCCGCATCGACTCCGCGCGCGTTCTCGTTTATCCACTCCCAAAGTTTTTCCGGCTGTCCGGGACTTGTTTTCGTTCCCAAAAATTCTTCCGGCGGAAAAACAATTTCGTAGCCGGCACACGCCGCAACCTCAACCGTTTGATTCAAATTTATCGGGCGACTGTCAATCGGGACGTACAAAATTTTTTTCCCCGCTCCGACCTCTTCGGCAAAAGTTTTCGGCGCGAGAAAAATTATTACGCCGAAAATAATCGTCAAAAAAAATATTGTCCTGCTCAAAATTTTCAACCTCCGTTCAAATTGTAAAGTCTTTCCGCGTTCTCCGTCGTGTATCGGGCGACCTCCTCAAGTTCTTCATTCCGGACTTCCGCAACTTTTTTCGCGATGTCGATTAAATACGCCGGCTCGTTCCTTTTCCCGCGATTGGGTGTCGGCGCAAGATAGGGAGCGTCCGTTTCAAGCAGAATCATTTCACGCGGCGCGGCTTTGACGACTTCCGGAATTTTTGCGGAATTTTTGAAAGTCAAAGGACCGTCAATCCCGATGAGCCAACCGAGTTTGAAAATTTCTTTCGCCATTTCCGGACTGCCGGAATAACAGTGCAAAACTCCGCGCAGACCTTTACCTTCGCGTTTCAAAATTTCCAAAGTGTCGCCGTGTGCTTCGCGGTCATGTATGCAGACCGGCAAATTTAATTGACGCGCCAAATCGAGTTGCGCGACGAAAATTTTTTTCTGAATCTCTCTGCCTTCGGAAGATTTTTCCCAATGATAGTCAAGACCGATTTCGCCGATTGCGACGACTTTTTTATTTTTCGCGAGTTCGGCAAGTTTATCCGGCGTGCCGTTCTCAAAAAAATTTTCCGTTTCCTCCGGGTGAATCCCCACGCCGGCGAACAGAAAATCAAATTTCCCGGCAAGCTCCGTTACAAGCTCCGAGCTTTCAAGCGTACTGCCGAAATTTATTATTCGACTCACACCGGAATTTTTTGCGCGGCTCAAAACATCCGGCAAGTCGTCCGAAAATTTTTCGTCTTCCAAGTGACAATGAGTATCCGTAAAATTCATTTTGCTCCTCCGTTCAATTTTTCCTTCTCCTCCCAATGCCGAATTGCTTTATCGAAAATTTCGCTGAACTTTGCCGAGCCCTGCAAATTTAAATGCGGCGGGTTGTAAAAATCGTCGTCGGTGAATCCCGGCATTTTCCAACCGTCCAAAAATTTTGCGCCGGAATGTTTTTTTACCGCCTCGTTCACGAGATAATAAAATTCGTTCAATCTTTTTTTGTCGGTACATTCAATCGCTATTTTGTGCATGGGCGGCAGAAACATTATCGGGCGAACATTACTTTTTTCGCACAAAGTCAGGTAGTCGTCCAAAATTTTTATGTTCTCCTCCCGCGTTTCAGGATAATTCTTTGCCCTGCCGGAATAAATACTTTTCTTCGCGTTCACTTTGTCGTAAAGGTTGATACCGACAGCAACGCCGCGTTCAAGACCGGGATTGTTTTCATCGAGCTCAAATTCGTGCGTGATCTCAAAACTCAAAAAATGTTCCCGGAAAATTTTTCTGTACTCTTCTTGCGGCAACCAAAAATTATGTAAATCATCGAAGGCGACAAAATATTGGAACAGTCTGCCGGCCGTCGCGTATGACTTCGATAAATCGTAATGAAAACTTTCCGGAGCAAGTCCGATAAGCGCGTATTTTATTTTTTCCTTACCTTCCGTTTCGGAGAGAACGAATTTCGCAATTTTATAATCGTAGTACAAATCTTGACTCGATCTTCCGAAATTGAAAAGTTTTCTGCCTTCAAATTTTGTCGCGTCGAGAGCAACGGCGGTGTAACTTATTCCGGTTGCAAACATATCAAATTCTTCGAAATGCTCTTGGTAATATTTCAAACTTCGTTTAACCAAAAAATCGTTGTTCGCGCTGTTCAACGCCAAGCAGAAATGCAAAAATTTATTCTGCGGCAACCCGTAATCCCGGAAACGTTCATGTATGTTCCAAACCGTTCCGGAATTTGAAACGCAAAGCACAAAGTCGTAATAAAAATTATCCAAGCACTCTTCCAATTCGTAAAACGGAAAAATATTTTCAAAATTCACGCCGGCATCTTCAAAAAATTTTTTCGTTACCTCCGGACTGTCAACAACCATTGCCGAATAATCCAAATCGGGTTTTAAAACATTCGACAACAAAAAATTTATTTGGTCACTCATCGTGACGAGCAAAACGCGCATTTTTTTATTTCACCCCTTGCGGTATGATTCTCAAATTTTTTCGATTCGGCTTGATTATAACACGGACGTTTAAGCCCGGCAATTTTCATGTCGCGCAAATAAAAAAAGACAAGCCGGACACAAAAGCCGACTTGCCGCCGAAAAAAATTTTTCGTCAGTCGATTTCAATCAATTCGTATTGAGTATTACCGAGTCCGGATTCCGCCATCGCCGAAAGTTGACGCATACCGACACGGGTTTCGATTCTCTCTTTCAAGTCCGCGCTGTCCGACGCGTTGTAAACCATATCGACGCAAGCCTGGTCAATCGCCAAAATATCCGTCGACGCGCAAATTCCGATGTCGTTCATCGTCGGTTCTGCGGCAGTCACTCCCGCGCAGTCACAATCGACGCTGAGCCGGCGCATGACATTCAGGAAAATTATATGCTTGCCGAAATAATCGCAAGTCGCCCGCGCCGAGTCACACATACATTCCATGAAAACTTCTTTTACCGGCCACTTTTGAAAATCTTCCGGAACTTCAACGCCGAGCCCGTGAACTTGAGCCTTGCCGATATGCCCGGACGCGCAACCGATTGCAATATTTTTCATCGAGCCGCCGAATCCGCCCATGTAGTGACCTTTGAAATGCGTCAAAACTATCATTGAGTCGTAGTCCGTCATGTGTCCGCCCATCGTGACGTCGACAGAAAAGATGACAGCCTTTGCCGCCGACAACTTGCGCTTGCCGAATCGTTGGCATCTCAAAAATCTAAACGTTACTCTTCCGTGGTTTAGGGTTTTTGAATGTCATACGCGCTTTACACTCGACGATTTTTGAATCCGGCACTTGAGCTTGGAACGCCTGAACCATATCGCGCGGCAAAATGTTCGGACCGTGTTTTTCGCCGGTGTGAAGTTTGATTGCAACTTTGCCGAAAATATTTTCGTCAACCATTTTGTAAAGTTTGATGAGATGTTCGGCATCAATTTTTTTCGTGAAATAAACTTTCGCGGCGGAACCTTTATAATTTTCGCCGGTAACATTTTTACTGCCGACAACCGGAGCCTGTTTGTTTGCCATAAAAAATTTCCTCCTTCAATCTGTATAAAAAATCATCGCGGCAAAAAAATGAGCCGCAAAAAAATCGTATCCCCTGCCGGAGGATATATTATCACGGCAAAAAAATTTTGTAAATTTATTTTTTAACACTTTGTCAGCCGGAATTTTTTTATGTCGGCATGAAAAAAAATCCCCGAAAGGAGAAGTCCTCTCGGGGAAAAATTTTTTTGTATCCGTTGTAAAAATTTTTTTAGAATTGGAATACCTGCAAAGAGTTCTGCAGACCTTGAGCAAGTCTTGCAAGTTCGTCGCTGGCGGATGCAATTTCTTCCGCAGATGCGGATTGCTCTTGAGATGCGGCGGAAACACTTTCCATTTCGCTGGAAACTTTGCCGCCCGCTTCGGAAATTTTTTGAGATTTCGATTTGATCTTGTTTGTGGCTTCCGCAACCGCGCCGAGTTCTTGAACCATGTTGCGCGCTTCGGTTGCGACGTTGTCGGACGCGACCCGGATTTTGTCGAAGGTTTCGCGAAGTTTTTCGACGGACTGAGTGCCTTCTTTAACAGCCGCGTTACCTTTCTGCATGGAATCGACGGCGGCGGTTGTATCCGCTTGAATGTCGGAGATAAGGGTACCGATACGTTGTGCCGCTTCTTGAGATTCTTCAGCAAGTTTGCGGACTTCTTCGGAAACGACCGCAAATCCGCGACCGTGTTCGCCGGCGCGTGCAGCCTCGATAGCCGCGTTGAGTGCGAGGAGGTTTGTTTGTTCCGCGATGCCGCTGATGGCCTCGACGATTTGTCCGATTTCTTGAGAACGTTTTCCGAGTTTGTCAACCGTAGTTGCGGAGCTGTTGACGATTTGTTCGACGCTGATAATCTGATTGACTGCCGTTTCGACCGCTTCGCTGCCGGTGACCGCTTCGGAGTTGGACTCTGCCGCATGGTCGGATACCGAAGTTGCCGTTTTCTGCAAGAGGTTGATGGAATCCATTGCACCGTCGATAGCTTCCATTGCTTCGCCGACATCTTGTTGCTGTTCGACGACCGCGCTTGCGGAAGTGGTGACGGACTGCGCGACCTGTTCGGACGCTTGAGCGGATTGGTGAGCACTTGCGGTCAACTCTTGAGAGGAGGCCGCCAACTGTTCAGCCGAAACGCTGGTTTGACGCATAAGTTTGTTGATTGTATTGCGCATATCGTTTACGGCCTCTTCCATCGCGCCGAATTCGTCGCCGCGAGGTTCCGGAGCGTGTTTTGACGGACGGAAGTCGCCGTCTTTGAGTTTTGCGAATACGCGAATCATATGATCGAGCGGATTGGTGATTGCTTTGACGATGAAGAAACTGATACCGATGAGGAGAAGAGCCACGATAACGCAGGCAATTATCATTTGCATAATCGTAGCCTTGATGTCGGATTCACTCTGTGCCATCATTTCTTCGGCGTGTTCGATGACGGCTGACTGCAATTCGGAGGATATGTCGCCGAGTGCAACCGCTTTCGGCATGACCTCATCTTCATACAAATCCATTGCTCTGTTTCTGTGGTCTGCCATTGCCATTCTGTCGGTTGCCGCATTTGCGGGCGGTCTCAAAGCAAGAGATTGGCTTGCGGCCTTTGTGAACGCATCCAAATCTTTTTTAATCGGTTCGAGTTGCGCGACCAACGCCGGATCACCCGCAACAATTTTTTCGTATTCGGCAAGAGATGCCTGACCATCTTTTATCGCGTTGTCGAATTTGTCTTTGCGCGATTGGAAAAGTGAAGGATCATCGGAGAGCGGAGCCATTGCCGCCTGAATTTGTGCATACCTTATGTTGTAACGAATTCTGCCGACGTGGTAAACGGAGTTGAAGTAAGTTTTGTACATCGTCTCCAATTTACTTTTCGCTTCGTCCACCGCCGTGTACCCGACGAGACCCAAGATAGCCGTACAAACCAAAGCTACCACGTCAAGTATCAGTAACTTGTACACTACCTTCATGTTGTTCATCCACTGCATTAATTTTTCCCCCTTCGTAAGACGGCAACTGCTTTTTTTCACTTGTTTGAGATTTTACGGCAACCAAACAAATGAAAGTTGCCAACCGCCGAATCCCGACCTCTTGAAATAATTCCGCAAGCGACAATTTTTTTTGCCGCAACGTAAAAAAATCTGAGTACTTTTTCACCAAAGAAATAATTTTTCCTGCCGGATAAAAAAATTTTTTCAGTTCGGATCAAATTTTTTCTCGACTTTTTCCAAAATTTCGTCGCGACGCTCTTTTGACTTCGCGAAATAATCGTGTACCGCTTGCCTGTCGCGATTTTTTATCGCCTTGACGACTTCGCCCAAAATATTTTGCAAATCCTCCAAGCCGGCAGAAATTTCTTCGGGATTCGTCATGCAAATATCAGCCCACATATCCGCGTTTGAGCTTGCAATTCGCGTCGTGTCTTTGAAACCGCCGCCGATAAGTTTCAGGCAAGAATTTAAATCATTGCCGGCACGATTCAGCAAAGTTACCAGAGCCGCCGCCGTGACGTGCGGAACGTGGCTGATAATCGCCGCGCACCTGTCATGTTCGGAAATGTCGATCTCCAAAAAATTTGCTTCGGTCAGCCGGAGAAGTCGCATCAATTTTTCGTGTACTTCCGGAGGTGCGCCGGTTTTTTCCGCGATAACGTAGGCTTTATTTTTGAACAAATCTTTTTTCGCCGCCGTCACTCCGGATTTTTCGCGCCCCGTCATCGGATGCCCGGCAATGTAGTAAATATCCGGCGGGAGAATTTTTTTCATCTCCTGCCAAATAAATTTTTTCGTACTGCCCGCGTCGGTGATTATCGTTCCGGGTTTGAGGTAAGGCAAAATTTTTTTCACTTCCGGAATTATTTGCAGTATTTCCGCATCGCCGACAACTTTTTCAACGTCGGAGGACGCAAAATCCACCGCGCCGAGTTCAAACGCCCGGCGCATTGATTTTTCCGTTCGACAAAGTCCGGTTATAAAAATTTCGTCGCCTAATTTTTCTTTCAGACAAAGACCGAGCGACCCGCCGATTAAACCGACACCGATTATCGCCAAAGTTTTCGGCATTTGATTTTTAAATTCGCCGCTCATATTTTTCTGCCCACCGCATTTGCTATCGCGCTTAAACTTTTCGTCAACTCGTCGAAACTTTCCGGCGTTAAAGATTGGTTGCCGTCCGACTTCGCAATTTCCGGGTGCGGGTGCACTTCGATTATCAAACCGTCCGCGCCGGCAGCTATTGCCGGTCTTGACATCGGCGCAACCATTGAACGGCGACCGGTTCCGTGACTGGGATCTGCGACAATCGGCAGGTGCGAAAGTTCTTTAATCGCGGCGACGGCTGACAAGTCGAACGTGTTCCGCGTGAAAGTTTCGTAAGTCCGTATTCCGCGTTCGCAGAAAATAACCTGCTCGTTGCCTTCGTTCAAAATATATTCCGCCGCGTTCAACCATTCGCTTATCGTTGCGGAAAGTCCGCGCTTGAGCATGATCGGTTTTTTCGATTTTCCCAAAGCTTTGAGCATTTGAAAATTTTGCATATTCCGCGCACCGACTTGGAGAATGTCCGCGTAACTTTCGATAAGTTCAATATCGCCGGAGTCCACGACTTCGGTAACGACTCCCATACCAAATTCGTCGGCAACTTTCCGGAGCAGTTTCAAACCTTCTTCGCCCAGACCTTGAAAATCGTACGGGGAAGTTCGCGGCTTGAAAGCTCCTCCGCGTAAAAATTTCGCGCCGGATTTTTTGACGG
>CAJOFG010000060.1:0-10271 GCA_905233965.1 uncultured Selenomonadaceae bacterium | reverse complement strand
GCAACTCCAAATTTTCGACGGCACAAGGTCCCGCCATGAGAATAATTTCTTCGCCGCCGATTTTTACTCCGGCCGCGTCGATAACGGTATTTTCCGGGTGAAAGTCCCGGCTGACAAGTTTATATTTTTCGGTAATGCGAACGGTTTTTTCAACGCCCGCCATCATTTCCATTTCAAGGTTGGCGATAATTTTTTTGTCGCCGATAACCCCGACGATGGTGCGCTCGTCACCGGTTGAAAGGTGCGTTCGCAAATTCAGAGATTCCAATTTTTTTACGACGTTATCAATATTTTTTTGCGTCGCATTTTGGGACATTACAACAATCATTAAAAAAATTCCTTTCGTAAGTAAATTTTATTCAGCCGCAGAGAAAACTTGCCGGACGTGCATTAAACATTCGCCGTAACTTTCGCCGGGATGCGCCTCGTAAATTTTTTCGTCGTCAACAAAAATTGTCGGCACATAATAATATTTGTCCTCGTACTTCGCGGCTTGAGTCGGTTGCAGTCGCGTATCAATCATTTCGATCTGCACGTCGTCAAGCAACGGACTTTTCGATTTTATTTCGTGAATTGCTCTGTCGGCTTGCGCGCAATACGGGCAACCCTGCATTCTCAACATTGTAATTTTTTTCATGGTTAAAACCTCACTTCATTTTGAATTTTTTTATATAATTTTTTTTGTCGTCGGAAAATTTTCTGCTCTCGCAAATTTTTTGAATCGTCTTTTCGTGAACGCCGGGAGAAAGTTTTTTGTCGCGCAGAAAGGGAATTGCCGCGTCGAATTTTTTTGCCGCAACCTCAGCGAAGTACCAAGCCGCCACCGTTTGAACGTAATAATTTTCGGCTTGAACGTCGGCGACAAGTTGCAAATGTTTTTCGTCAAAAAATTCGTCGAGATAAAATTTCATCAACATCAAAATCCCGAAACGAACGGTAAAAGGTTTTTCGGCGCGGAGAAAAATTTTTATCTCCGGCTCAAACTCCTTCGCGTGCCGGGAAAAAATTTTCGGGTTGAACGAATCGCACACCGCCCAATTATCGACGAACGGCAAAAATTTTTTCGTTGCGTCCAAACAGTCGGAATAATTTTTCATGCCGGAGATTAAAGCGGCGTGTATCAAATTTTCTTCGTGGTAATCGTGCGGCAAATTTTCCGTGAATAAGGCGGCAGTTTCCGGAGTGAAAAAATTTTTCGCAAGTTTCCGGAGTGCCGGCATCCTCACGCCGATGACCGAATTTTTTTCGACGGTCGGCAAAAGTTTCAGATTAAATTTTCTGTACTCCTCGTCGCGGAGTGAAAATAATTTTTCCTGCAATTCCGTCATGATTTTAAACGCCGTTGCAAAGTTTGCAAATCGTATCCGCCGCCATGAAATTTCCGTCATGGTAAACGGCGGCACGCGCCCGGCAACCTCCGCATTTATTTTTGTATTTGCAAACGCCGCAACCTCCTTCGTAGTCGAGCGTCCGCAACTTTTTTAAAATCGGATTGTTCTTCCAAATTTCGTCAAAGGGCGTTTTGCGAACGTCGCCGAGTTCCATGTTGAGATAAGCGCACGGCTGGACTTTTCCGCGAGGACTGATTATGCAGTAGGAAAGTCCGGCAAGGCAACCGCGTTTGAAACGAAGATTCATTCCGAGTTCGTCGGCGATTCGCAAAAATTGCGGCGCGCAAGTCGGTTTTAATTCTATCGAAACTTTTTTCTGTTTCTCCATGATTCGGATTAAAACTTCCTCATACTCTTTTTGCCGAAGTGCTTCATCTTCAATCGAGGCGGCTCTCCCGGTCGGGACGAGGAAAAAAATGTGGTGTGCCTTCGCTCCGATTTCAACTGCAAAGTCGGTTATCTCCTCCAACTCATTTTGATTCCAATCCATAACGGTTGTATGAATTTGGAAAGGCAAACCGACTTCGCGACAATTTTTCATTCCTTCGACCGCGCCGCTCCATGCATTTTTGAACGCCCGGAATTTATCGTGCTTTTCCGCGTCCGTCGAGTCGAGAGAAATTCCCATTCCCTTTGCACCGGCAGATTTTAATTTTTCCGCCATGTCACGAGTTATCAAAGTTCCGTTCGTCCCGAAAACCGGAATGAGTTTCAAACTTGCCGCGTGCTTGACGAGTTCCAAAATATCCGGGCGCATCAAAGGTTCGCCGCCGGAAAAAATCATTATCTTAAATCCGGCGCGGGCAATTTGATTCAAAAGTTCCTTCGCCTCACCGGTTGAAAGTTCTTCGTCGGCTTTGCAACCGGCATCGCGGTAACAGTGAGCGCAATACATATTGCAGGCGTTCGTCGTGTTCCATGAAACAATCAATTAAAAATTTCCCCCTCAAAATTTTTATTCTCTCTGTCCAAATGGGTGATAAGCATAATTTCATTTTCCGGCAAATGTTTTTGTATTTGGATATAAATTCCCTTCATACAGAGTAACAGCCGGCAATCTTTGAATTGGTCAAAAAAAGCCTTCGGTAAATTTTTGCCGAAAAATTCTCCGAAAGGAAAAGACATATACGGGAGAATTTTTTCCGTAAAATTTTCGTACAAAATCAGGTAGTAAGCGTACAAAATATATTCAAAGTCATCACGCGTAAATTTATTGAAATTTTCCGGTTCGCCCAACACCTCAAAAAATTTTTTCACGTTGTCGCTTTTATAAATCCAAGGTTGATTCAACCACGAATAAAGGTATAAATCTATTTTTTCGCTGTCCGGCAAATTTTTGAAACGCGAAAAACAATGTTCGTTGATCTTGAAACATTCATCATCTTTTATTCGGCAGGAAAGGATAATTTTTTCATCGAAAAATCTGTCGCAAACAAATTTCAAATCCACAGTCCGGATAAAAACGAAATCCGCATCGACGGCAAAAATATATTCGTAATCGAGTTGAGATAATTTGCTCACGGCGTACAATTTTTTCCTGACAGCCGCCGCATTATTCGACACGTCGATATTTTCCGGCATAATCAAAAATCTTTCAAACAGACCGGTTCGGGTACAAAATTGAGCGGCATCAACCTCATTGGAAAAAATAATCCAAAAATCCGCAGAGTGATTCAGACCGAGCCGGTAAAAATGAGTTATTAAATTTTTCAAGCGGTCGAAGTACGGAGGATGAACCGGACAAATGACGGCAACTTTATTCTTACCCCCCGTGAGATTCGCGCCGGCAAGCGCATTCCGGAAAGAAATGTCATCTATTTTCGCTGTTATGTCGATTTGCATAAAATTTCCTCCTCAAAAAATTTTTTCAGCCGCTTGTCCAAGATTTGCATTTGCTCCGGCGTGTGCAGAAAATGTTCTCCGCCCGGAATTACGGTAAGCGTCGCTCCGATTTTTTCCGCAAAATTTTTCATAGTTGCCGGCGAAGTCAAAAAATCTTTTTCGCCGTACAAAATATGTGTCGGCACTCTCCATTCGATCGGATTTTCGCGGACGTAACAGAGATATTGCCACGATAAAATTTCTCCGGAATTTGTGACGATTTCTTTTTCTTCGCGCAACATTTTTTCCGTCACGTTCTCCCGCGTCATCATTGTGAGAATTATTTTTTCCATATCGACGACCGGCGAAATGAAGAAAGCTTTTTCAACATTTTTTTCCGAGAGCGTATGCATTGCGTAAAATGCTCCGATACTGTTCGCGATTATATCGACGGCGGCAAATCGGGCGAAAAATTTTTTAAATTCTTTTTCCGCGTCCCAAACATTTTCCGACTTGTAGTCGAACCCGATAACTTCGACGTTCGGAAAATTTTTTTGGTAACGTTCGGATTCTCATTTTGAAATTTCCTCATCGGTGAGATAACAAGCCGGGTCGGACTCCCAAAAATCTCCTGTCTTTGCTTCTGCGCGTGTCCTGAAATTTCCGTTGCAGTTGTCCAGAAATTTGCAATCGGCACAACGACCTTTCAAAAGCGGTTTCCGGTCTTTCAAGCCGGCAAGAATCGGATTTGAAACGTCGGTCCAAATGTCGCCGAATTTTTTTTCGCGAACGTTGCCGAAAGTGTGATGCTGAGTAAATTGGTCGGGGTGAACATAACCGGCCGGATCGACTTCGCCGAAAGCAATTCCGGACCGGTTGCCGCCGTTCATCGAAATAAATTTTTTAATCTGCTCTGCGGTTTCGGTATCGCCCTCCGATAAAAATTTTAAGTACATATAAACGCCGTCGCAGTGATTGTCCACCGTCAAAATTTCTTTCTCAAGTCCGCGCCGCTCAAAATCTTCCGTCCGTTCGATAATTTTATCCATAGCCCGGCGCGATTCTTCCGGCGTCACGTCCTCATCAATCATCTTGTTGCCGCGCCCGGAATAAACGAGGTGGTAAAAGCAGACACGATTTATTTTTTCCTCCTCGATGAAGTCAAAAATTTTGTCCAGCTCCTCAAAGTTGTGCCGGTTGATTGTGAAACGGAGTCCGACACGCTGACCGACGGCGACGCAATTTTTTATTCCCTCCATCGCCCGTTGATAAGCACCTTTCACGCCGCGAAATTTATCGTTGACTTCGCGCAGACCGTCAAGCGAAATTCCGACGTAGCCCACGCCGATACTTTTAATTTTTTCCGCAACTTCACGGGTAATCAAAGTGCCGTTCGTCGAAAGAGTCGGGCGAACTTTTTTTTCTGCGGCATATTCGGCAAGCTCAAAAAAATCCGGACGCATCAAAGGTTCGCCGCCGGAAAAAAGCAGAACCGGTACTTTGAACTCTGCAAGGTCGTCAATAAATTTTTTCGCCTCGTCGGTCGTCAATTCGTCCGAATATTTTTTTGCGTCAGAATCCATGTAGCAGTGCCGGCATTTCAAATTACAGGTGCGCGTCGAATTCCAAACGACAACCGGTCCGGTACCTTCAGCCGCGCCGTGTTTCATTTTGCCGGCGTTCCCCGTGTAGCGGAGCGAGTCGCCGAAATAATTTCTTGCAAACAAAAGTTTTGTAACGCTTATCATGTCTTTCCTCCGTCGAATCTTATTCCGTCCAAAAGAATTTTTAATTTCAGTCCGATATTTTCTTGAAAAGGTATTTCCGATTTGCTGAACGCCGCCGACTGATAGATTGAGTGGAACATTTCCAAAATCAAATCCGGCGGAATGTCGCGGCGAATTTCTCCGCGCTCCCGTCCGATTAAAATTATTTTCTCAAAAAATTTTTTGAAAGTCGGCGATAAATTTTCCGGCAACTGTTCGGGTTTGTCCGAACGAGCCGACGCGCTGACGAAGAGCGGCAAAATAAATCTGTTTTCGTCGATGAGTTTTGCCGTCGTCATGCAACAGAGTTTTAAAAGTTCCGGCGACGAAGAATTTGTTTCGCGCCCGGATTTTAAAACAGTTTCGACTTCGGCAAAAAGTTTTTTTACAATCTCCATCAAAACTTCTTCCTTCGAGCCGAAGTAGTTGTAAAAAGTTCCGACACCCAATCCCGATTCTTTCATGATGTCGGAAACGGAAGTGTTCATGAAACCGAGTATTTTAAATTCACGGGTCGCCGCGTCCAAAATTTTTTTCCTTGCCAGAATTTTTTTTTGCTCTCTCACACTTGTTTTATCTGTCATGACAAGACACCTCCGCAGAAAAAGGAATCGGTTTTTCGGAGTGAAATATTTGGGTATGTCGGTAAAGTAAGAATGTGCGCCGTGACGAGGAATTTTTTCGTCCGACGAGGAAAAATTTCGCAGGCGTATCGACATACGTCAAGAAATTTTGACAAAGCCGGGCGGAAAAATAACCGTCATCGGTGTGCGTTCGTCTTTACCGACATACCCGGGTATTGTAACACGAAACAAAAATTTTTTACGAATTTTTTTCGCAGAATCCGGTATAATTTTTTCGGGAGGGATTTTTTATGATGAATTACAGAAAAGATTTGGAAAATATGCCGTCGTACGACGGGACGGAAAAATACTATCGCATTAAAATCAATGCGAACGAAAGCACGATGAATTTGCCGCCGCTCGTTGAGGAAAGAGTTTTGACCCGGCTGTCGCGAATCGCTTTCAACCGCTACCCGAACGAAGAATATTCCGCGCTCGTCGAACAAATCGCAAGAAATTTTTCCGTGTCGGAATCGCAAATTTTGCTCGGCGGCGGCTCCAGCGAAATTATCGAAAAAGTTTTTTTCGCGTTCGGGGGTGCCGGAAAAAAAGTTGTCTTTCCGCAACCGAGTTTTTCAATGTACAAAATTTACGCGAAGGCTGCGGAGTCCGAACCGGTTCCCTTCGACCTTGACGAAAAATTTGATTTGGATACGGACAAATTCATAAAAAAAATCCGCGACGTGAAAGCGGATCTTGCCGTCGTCTGTAACCCGAACAATCCGACCGGAAATTTTTTGAGCGTCGATCGGGTTGAAGAAATTGCAAAGTCAATCGACTGCGCTTTTCTCCTCGACGAAGCCTACATCGAATTTTACGGGAAGTCAGGCGTGAATCTCGTTGCGAAATATCCGAATCTGATTGTCGCCAGAACTTTTTCAAAAGCTTACGGGCTTGCCTCCGCGCGCGTCGGTTACATGATCGCGCAGCCGGAAGTTACGCGAATGATTGACAAAACTTTTATGCCGTACCACATGAACGTACTGAGTTTGGCGACGGCCGACATCGTTTATCAAATGCGCGACGAATTTGTTCCGCGAATCCAAATGACGATAGCGGAGCGGCAGAGAATGAGCGGACGACTTCAAGCAATACCCGGCATTGAAATTTTTCCGTCGAAAACAAATTTCATTTTAATCCGGCTCGACAAAGCGGAGGAGTTGAAAAATTATCTCGAATCGAAAAGTATCGGCATAAGATATTTTTCGCCGGACGCGCCGGGTTTGAAAAATTGTTTGCGAATTTCAATGGGCAACCGCGAAGAGAACGATGAAGTTTTTGCGGAGATTAAAAATTTTTCGGAGGGCTTGAAATGAGGACGGGAAAAATTTTTCGCGTGACGAAGGAAACAAAAATCGAAGTCGAAATAAATCTTGACGGTGAAGGCAAAACCGAAATTAAAACCGGCATCGGATTTTTCGACCATATGCTGAATCTTTTCGCGGCGCACGGACAATTTAATTTGCGCGTCGATTGCGTCGGTGACTTGGAGGTTGACGGACACCACAGCGTGGAGGACATCGGAATTGCTCTCGGCGCGGCAATAAAAGATGCGCTCGGCGACAAACGAGGAATTTCACGCTACGGAACTTTTTTTCTGCCGATGGACGAATCGCTTGCGCTTGTCAGTTTGGATATAAGCGGGAGACCTTTTTTGGTTTTTGATGCCGGAGAACTTGCACCGACCGTCGGGAATTTCGATACCGAATTGACGGAAGAATTTTTTCGCGCTCTCGCCTTCAACGCCGGGCTGACTTTGCACATAAAAATTTTGTACGGAAAAAATTCTCATCACAAAATCGAAGCGATTTTCAAAGCATTGGGTCACGCGCTCCGAATTGCCGTAACTCATGACGAAAAAATTAAGGGCATCCCCTCGACGAAAGGTTTGCTCTGACATAATCATTTACTTTTCATAAATTTGTGATAAACTTCAACAGATTGTGTAAGGAGGTGAAATTATGTTAGATAAAGTCATGAAATTTTTTATCATCTTAACTTTTGTGATTGCCGGCGGCGCACTTCTCAAACTTGCAAGCCCGCTTTTGGCAGACTTCATCACAGTGGAATTTTTTCAAATGGATACCGGAATTTTCCAACTCACGCTGGCAAACGCAATTTGTATTTTAATCGGCGCGTTGCTCGGCGGAATTGCCGGAAAAGCCGTATCACCTTTTTTAATCCGTAAGCTGGGAAATTTTACGACGTTCGCGGAAACTCAGCTGGGAAAAATGCCGATCAACGACGTTATCGCCGGAGCGATCGGATTGGCGGCGGGACTCATCATAGCAAATTTACTGGGAAATGCTTTTTCGCGAATCCCGGTTGTCGGCGACTACATTCCGATTGTTTTCAGCATCGTACTCGGTTATCTCGGAATACATTTGACAATCAAAAAGCGCAGGGAGATTGCCGGAAATTTATCCGTACCTCATACCTTGAAAGAAGTTTTGAAAAATCGTGAGGAAAAAAATCCGGACAAGGTACACGACGAAAAAAAATCGAATATCGCGACGGAAAAAGTGACCGACGCTCCGAAAACTTCCGGCGACGACAAAAAAATCGCTCCGGACAACATCAAATCCGGCGACAACAAAAATTATAAACTCCTCGATACCAACGTGATAATCGACGGCAGAATTTCCGATATAGCCAAAACCGGATTTTTGGAAGGGCGTTTACTCATTCCGGTTTTCGTCCTCGAAGAAGTTCAACACATTGCCGACTCGCCGAACAGTTTAAGACGTGTTCGCGGTCGTCGCGGCTTGGACGTTCTGCAAAAAATGCGCGAAGACAGTTCGCTTGACGTTGAAGTCATGAACATTGACTTTGATGATATTCACGAAGTCGATTCCAAACTTGTCCGGCTCGCGCAAAAAGTCGGCGGCAAAATCGTCACGAACGATTTTAATTTGAACAAGGTTGCAAAACTTCGCGGCGTGGAAGTTCTGAACATTAACGACCTTTCAAATGCCGTAAAACCGGTTGTCATTCCCGGTGAAATTATGCGCGTTCAAGTCGTCAAGGACGGCAAAGAACCCGGTCAGGGTGTCGCTTACCTGGACGACGGCACGATGATTGTTGTTGAAAACGGACACAGATATTTGAGCAGAACAATTTCCGTCGAAGTTACTTCCGCTCTTCAAACTTCTGCCGGAAGAATGATTTTTGCGAAACCTCAGTAAAAAAATTCCAAAGGCGGTGAATGTTGTGAGCAGAATAAGTTTAATAGCGATAGGCTCTTCAACCGGAGGAACGGAGGCACTTGCGGCAATTTTGCCGAAACTCAGACCGCCGCTCCCCCCGATTGTTATCGTGCAACATATCCCGCCGGACTTTTCCAGAATTTTTGCCGAACGAATGGACAAAGAATCAATACTGACGGTGAAGGAAGCGGAGCACGGCGAAATTATAAAATCGAACTGCGCTTACGTTGCGCCGGGCGGTCTTCACATGGAATTGAGGAGGAGCGGAGCGAATTTGCAAATCAGATGTTTCATGGCTCCTCATGTCCATTCATGCCGTCCTGCCGTCGATGTACTTTTCAAATCTGTTGCGGAGTTGGTCGGCGACGCGGCACTCGGAGTAATTTTAACCGGAATAGGTCACGACGGCGCGGAAGGTCTTTGGCTGATGAAACAAAAAGGTTCGCCGACTTTGGGACAGGACGAAAAAACTTCAATCGTCTACGGTATGCCGAAAGCCGCATTTGAGCGCGGAGCGGTCGATAAACAAATTCCGCTGTACAACATGGCACTGGCAATTACGGCGACGGTGAAAAAATACAACAGATGAAAAAATAAATCGGATAAAAAATTTTTGAACGGAAACATTACTTTTAAATGTTTCCAAATTTTTTTGGGAGTGAAAAAAATTTTGTCGGAGCGTATCGAAAAATTTTTTCAAAAAATTTGTGATGAATCCGGAAAAACTTTGCGGGAAGACGGTTGGTTTTTCGGCTTGCTTTTGTTTTTCAACCTCTCGGCGTTTTTGGAATTGTTCACGAAAAATCCGGACTCTTTCGACCGAATAATTTTTTTCACGAAAATTTTTTTGACGGGCGCAATTCAAATTTTTGTATTCTGCGTTGCGTTCCGATATATTTTTTCGCGCCTGCCGAAGGTAAAATTTTTTCTGCAAGTTTTGATTTCGATTTATTGCGCGATAATTTTCGTCACGGAAATTTTTTTGATTTACCAATTCCAAACGATTATCAGACAGGCGACGATTGATATTATTTTGGGGACTAATCCTTTCACGGTGAAAGAATTTTTCGGCGATTACATTTTAAAGCCGAAAGTTTTTGCCGGAATAATTGCCGGTGTGCTGATGATTTTCCTGACCGCGAAATTCTCAAAAAAATTTTTTGCCGCAGTTACTTTCCCGAAAATTTTCGGCGACAAAACAAAATTTATTCAATACATTTTAATCGTCGTCGCATTTTTTTTTATCGCCTTCCGCTGGCAAAATTGGATTGCGCTTTGCGAATCGAACGGAATGTTGAATCCGTCAACGCCGATTTTTAAATCCGTCGTTCCTCTCAGAGTTACCGTTTCATTCGTCTATTATCTGCGTCGCGTTCCGGTAGGAAGTGAGGAAACAATTTTCGCGGAGATGGACAAGCTGAACGAAACGGAAAAAATTTTGGAAAACAATTCGACTTTGCCATA
>CAJOFG010000059.1:2284-8824 GCA_905233965.1 uncultured Selenomonadaceae bacterium | reverse complement strand
TAGTAAACGATTAAAGCTTTACCGTCCGGTTTCGCGACTTTCGATTCGTCGGAAGTTTTGCGGATCTCGGACTTGTTTGGGACAGCGCGGACTTGTTCATGGGTTTTCTGTGTTTGACAAACCTTTACGCGATTGCCCGGCTCGGCAAATATGCTTTCCTCGTGCTTGACGATTACGTTTCGCAAAAAGCTCGCGGCATTGACGAACCGGTTTTCGATAAAAATATTATGCCGAACAAAGACGGCGTAAAATCCTGGTAAAAAAATTTTTCGGAAGGAAGGAATTTTTATGTTGAAGAAATTTTTAGTCGTACTCATGTCGTTGTCCATGATCTTTTTGACGGGTTGCGGAGCCGGCGGCGACGAAAAAAAAGCCGGCGATGATACGGCGGCGAAAGTTGAAACCGGCGACGCGGATAAAGGTAAAACTTCCGACGAATCGAAAGTCGCGAAACCGGACGGTAAAGCTTTAATCGTTTACTATTCGCGCACCGGCGACAATTACGAAGTCGGCGTTATCGAAAAAGGAAATACCCGGATCGTTGCCGACATGATTAAAGATAAAATTCCCGGCGCGGACGTTTTCGAGATTAAACCGGTGAAAGATTATCCCGCCGATTATCGCGAATGTACCGAAGTCGCGAAGGCAGAAAAAGAATCTGACGCACGTCCGGAAATTGCCGGCAAGGTTGAAAATTTCGAGCAATATGACACAATTTTTATCGGCTACCCGAATTGGTGGAGCGATATGCCGATGTTGATGTATACCTTCCTGGAAAGTTACGACTTCAACGGAAAAACGATCGTCCCGTTCTGCACTTCGTCGAGCGATTATTTTATCGGCAAAGAGGAACTTCAAAAATATGCGAAAGGTTCAACCGTGCTTGACGGTCTCGGCGTAAGAGGAAAACGCTGTCAGGAAAATCCGGAAGACGTTCGCAAAGAAGTCAACGCATGGCTGGAAAAATCCGGGTTCTGAAAATTTTTTCGACGGTAAAATTTTTTCACGAGTAAAAAACTTTATACAAGCAAAGACCGTGAGCGGGAGCAGTAGCCGGTATCGGACTCCTGTCACGGTCTTTAAATATTTTTTGGAACTCCGGCAAAGTCATTCGCTCCCGCCCGACGGCGACGACTGCCGAAACGATATTCCGCGCCATGTGATACAAAAACCCGGTCGAATGAATTTTGATTTGCAAAATGTCCGCGTCGAACTCTCTCACCGGAAAAATTTCCGCAGAATAAATCGTCCTCACCGGATTCATCGGAGCACCGCCGGCGGCTTTGAATGCTGAAAAATCATGAGTGCCGACGAGAATTTTTAAAGCGTCCGACATTTTTTGAACGTCGAGCGGATAGGGAATGTGCCAAGCGAACCGGGCGGCGAAAGGATTTACCGTCGCGCCGGTTTGTATCCGGTAAATGTAAATTTTGCTTTTCGCGCTGTGAAGTGCGCTGAAATTTTTATCTTCCTCCCACGCGTCACGAACGATTATATCCGACGGCAAATATCCGGCGGCGGCGCGGGGAATTTTTTTTGTTTCAATCCTGCCGTTCGTAAAAAAATTTACGACTTGTCCGAGTGCATGAACTCCGGCATCGGTTCTGCCGGACGCGCTCAACTCTATCGAGTCGCCGAAAATTTTTTCCAGCCGCTCCTCCAAAATATTTTGTATCGCCTGAATCGGCGGTCGCTGTCTTTGGAATCCGTTGTAATTCGTTCCGTCGTAAGCGACGAGCAGTGCGATATTTCTTTTCCGCGCTTTCATTTCGGCTTTGTGTTCGGCTCTCAAAATTTATTTTTCCTTTCAAAAAAATTTGTCGCTCAAAAAAATTGTCGCGGCGCAAATTAAAATTACGATTAACCCGGCGAAAAAATCCCGGCGATTTAATTTCAACTCCCGCATATGCGTCCGCCCTTCGCCGCCGTGATAACAGCGTGCCTCCATTGCCATTGCCAAATCGTCGGCGCGTCGGAAACTTGACAGGAAGAGCGGTACCAAAATCGGAATCATCGCCTTGAATCTTTTCACAATCCCGCCGGAATCGAAATCGACTCCGCGCGATTTTTGCGCCTTTATAATTTTGTCCGTTTCTTCAATCAAAGTCGGAATGAATCGAATTGCAATCGTCATCATCATGGCGGGTTCGTGTGAAGGTATTCCGAATTTCGACAGCGGCGACAAAAGTTTTTCCATAGCGTCGGTGAGTTGTACCGGCGAAGTCGTGAATGTCAGCAAGCTCGACAAAATTATTAAGAGTGCCAATCTCAAACTTATCATCAAGCCGAATTGAAAACCTTCGACGGTAATTTTGAACACGAAAAATTTTGCGATGACTTCCCCTTCGTGACTGACGAGGTGAATTATCAGCGTGAACAAAATCAACCAACTTATCGGTTTCAAAGATTTTAAAATCGTCGTCGGCGGAATTTGCGACAAAAAAATTATTGCGAGCGTAAAGCCGGTAAGCAAAGAGTAAGCCGCCGCACCTTCCGCCGCAAAAATCAAAATCATCAAAACGAACAGCAATATTATTTTCGTTCGCGGGTCGAGCCGGTGAATCGACGAACGCCCCGGAAAAAATTGTCCCAAAGTTATATCTTGAAGCATAATCACTCCGAATTTATTTCGCGAAAAAAATTTCCGAATCCGAAATTTCCCGGTAGGAAGAAAATTCCACGCAGTCAATATCGGTTGCCGGCTCTTTTACCTTGCCGATGTAGCGGAAAGGTTTTATTCCGACGTTCGCGGCACCTTCTATGTCGCGTTCCAAACTGTCGCCGAAGTAAGCCGCATTTTCCGGGCGCACGTTCAATTTTTTCAAAGCGAGTTCAAACATGACGCGGGAAGGTTTTTCCATTCCGGTTTCTTCGCTGCTGACCATGAAGTCGATAAAGTTGCTCAAGCCGAGCCGCTCAATTTTCCGGTACTGAATTTGCGCGGTCATGTCTGTGCAGAGCGCGATTTTTTTTCCGGCATCTTTGAGTTTGCGAATAAATTCCGGCAGACCGTCGAAAGGTTTCATACCCTGCAAAAAAGAATTCCAGTAAACGTCGTACATTTCGTGAATGTGGAGGAAAGAATTTTTTCCGAGAAGTTCCAGCACGGTTTGAAAATAAAGTACCCGGCTGTGACGCGAGCCGCCGTCAGTCAATTTTTCTTTGACAACTTTTTTTGCCGCGTCGTAAACTTCGAGAAAAATTTTTTCGTCCGTGTTCAAATTTTTTTCGGCAAACTCACAAAGTTTTTTCACGGCAACTTTATCGTTCGCTCCGTAGTCGTAAATCGTGCCGTCAATGTCAAAAATTACTCCCGAAATCAAATTATCGCCTTCCCACTCCGCGCAGAAAAAAATTATTGAATCCTGACCGTATGAATTACTTTGTAACCGTGATTGTCGAGTTGAGAAATTATTTCGTCGAATCCGTGCGGGCGATCGTCGAGCCGAACGACAAATTCGTAATCGTTTCCGTCTTGGCTGAAAGTAATCAGGCTGTCGATGTTCGCTCCGTTGTCTGCAAAAATTTTCGTGACTTCCGCCATGACACCGAGCCGGTTTTCGGTTTTAATTGTCATTCGCATTTTGTTTCCGCGAGGCAGTCCCATGACGTTGACGAAAGTTTTCAAAATATCCGTCGCGGTGATAATTCCGACGACCGCGCCGACTTCCGAAACGACCGGCAGACCGCCGACTTTATTTTGATACATGATGAGAGCCGCCTCTTCAATCGTCGCGTCCTCATTCACGGTGATAACTTTTTTTTGCATGATGTCCCGGACGCTCAACTTGTCGAGGAGGGAACGAATTTCATATTTGGAAAGCGTCGTGGCGGGAGAAGGAGAAACGCGCATGATGTCCCTGTCGCTGAGGTAACCGACAATTTTTTCGTTTTCGGTAACGATCATTCTGTGGAATTTATTTTTTTTCATAAGCCGATCGACTTCGCCGACGGTAGCATCAATCGTCACTGTGACGGGGTGCTTTGTCATTCTTTCTGCTACAAACATTTTTTTAACCTCCTCAAAAATTTTTTTCAACCGACAAAAATTTTTAGAACGTCACGTTCAACCTCCCAAATAAGCTTTGCGAATGTCTTCGCTTGCCGCCAGTTTCGCCGCGTCACCGGAAATTGTAATTCGTCCGGTTTCCAAAACGTAAGCGCGATTTGCGATCGAAAGTGCCATGTTTGCATTTTGTTCGACAAGCAAAACGGTCGTGCCGGTTTTATTTATATCTTCGATGATTGAAAAAATTTCGCGAATCAAAAGCGGAGCAAGCCCCATACTTGGTTCGTCGAGAAGTAAAAGTTTCGGACGACTCATCAACGCGCGACCCATTGCAAGCATTTGCTGTTCGCCGCCGGAAAGCGTACCGGCAAGTTGAAGTTTTCTTTCCTCAAGTCGGGGGAAACGTCCGAACACCATTTGCAAATCTTTTGAAATTTCTTCCTTGTCGTTGCGAATAAATGCGCCGAGCTCCAAATTTTCCATGACTGTCATTTCCGCGAAAATTCTTCTGCCCTCCGGCACTTGCGAAATTCCTTCGTGAACAATTTGGTGGGCGGGAAGTCCGGAAATATTTTTTCCGCAAAAATTTATTTCTCCGGTTTTCGGTTTGAGCAGTCCGGAAATTGTTCTCAGCGTGGTGGATTTTCCGGCACCGTTTGCCCCGATTAACGTGACAATTTCGCCTTCGTTCACTTCCAAGCTGATACCTTTAATCGCGTGAATTGCTCCGTAGTAAACGTTTATATCTTTTATTTCGAGCATTGCCATAAGCAAAATCCTTTCTTAAACTTTGTCGTGAATCGAAACAAACTTTTCAATGTCATTCCAATATTTGAAGTTCTCGTGAATTTTATCGATGTCCCAATTCCACCATTTGATTCGTAAAAGAGATTCGATAATTTTTTCCGGGAACCTGTATTTGATTATTTTCGCCGGGTTGCCTCCGACAATCGCGTAAGGCGGAACATTTTTTACAACGACGCTGTCCGACGCGATAACCGCTCCGTCGCCTATCGTCAAAGGTTTTTCCGGATTTGTGGATTTCAAAAAACAGCCGCGCCCTATCCAAACGTCCGAACCGATATTTATGGAAGGAATACCTTTGTTTTGTATGAAACTTTTCGGAAATTCCCAATCCAAGTGAGAAAATGCATAAGAGCCGACATTCTTGTAATTGTGATCGCCGGTCGTAAGAAACTGAAAAGTAATTCTCCAAGACAGTGATGAAAAATTTCCGACATTTAAATAACCCGAACCGTCAATCAATGCGGCATATTCCACATAACTTTTTTTACCCAAAGTTGCGGCAGATGAAGAATCCGACGAAACCAAAAATTGCGGATAAACGCAGTGAGATGATGCCGCAAAATTAAATTTGTTTATCGAACCGTAAGCAACACCTTCGACAAGAAATTTTTGAAATGCAAAATCTTGTATCCCGAAAACTCTGCCGTCAACAATTCGCCGACGAGAGCAACCTTGACTTTCCAAAAATTTCATTTGTGCGTAAAAATTATTTTTCGACGAAATTATGGCGATGTCAAATTCGATGCCGTCAACCGGTTCGTCCCCCCCGTCGGTGTGGCGGAACATTTTGACGGAATTGTTTTCAATAACCGCATGACCGACAATTTCCAAATTTCCTTTCGCGACTTCCGTTTCGTAAAAAGGTTTCAACGTCGGATAAAGATCGTCCGTGCCGAAAATAAAAGCTTTTACCGGCATTTAAAAAATCCCTCCGAATAAACACTGTCTGTCAAATCTTTCATCAATTCTTCGACTGTTTCAAACTCGCGTGAAAGACCGATACCTTTTTCGACTTCTTCCATTGCCCGGATTGTTTCTTCATTCGGGTAATAACTTTTTTCGTCGGGTACGGTTAAAATTTTTTTCCGGATATTACTTGCCGAACCGGAAAAAGTAAAATTTTCTGCAATGCTTTCCATTTTAGACACCTCACAAAAAATTTTTCCGGGTTCATCCGACCGCCTCTTCGCCGAGATATGCACGAATGACTTCAGGATCGTTTTGAATTTCGGAAGGAGTTCCGGTCGCGATAATCATTCCGTATTCGAGAACGTAAATTCTTTCGCAAATTCCCATGACCAAACTCATATCGTGTTCGATTAACAAAACGGTCAAACCGAATTGTTTCCGGATTTTTCGGATCATTTCCATAAGCTCACGCGTTTCCTGCGGATTCATTCCGGCGGCGGGTTCGTCGAGCAAAAGCAATTTCGGTTTCACGGCAAGAGCGCGGGCAATTTCCAACCGACGTTGCGCACCGTAAGGAAGATTTTTTGCAATTTCGTGAGCGTGTTCGTCGAGTTTAAAAATTTTCAGGAGTTTCAAACTCTCCGATTCGATTTCCTCTTCCTCTTTGAAGTAACGCCCGGCGCGGAAAACGGTTTCCAAAAGTCCGTACTTCACCCGGCAGTGATAAGCAATTTTCACGTTGTCCAGAACGCTGAGTTCACCGAAGAGCCGGATATTTTGAAAAGTCCGGGCAATTCCGCGCGCGGTAATTTGAT
>CAJOFG010000059.1:0-2275 GCA_905233965.1 uncultured Selenomonadaceae bacterium | reverse complement strand
TCGGGACGTAAACGCCGGTGATTAAATTAAAAATCGTGGTCTTGCCGGCTCCGTTCGGTCCGATAAGTCCGACGAGTTCGCCGCGATTTATGTAAAAGTTAAAATCGGCAACCGCCTTCAAGCCGCCGAAAACTTCCGAAACGTCTTCGGTTTTGAGGAGCGGTTTATTTTTTGTTTCGCTCATTTAAAAATTCTCCTTATCGAAAATTACTGTGAAACTTAATCCCTTGCCGGGAATGACAAGGGATTTTTGCTTGGGGCGTGTCGGTAAAGTAAGAATGTGCGACGTGACGAGGAATTTTTTCGTCGGACAAGGAAAAATTTCGCAGGCGTATAGAAATACGTCAAGAAATTTTGACAAAGTCCCGGCGGAAAAATAACCGTCATCGGAGTGCGTTCGTCTTTACCGACACGCCCTATCGTTCTCTGCATTTCCGCATCTCATTTTGATTGCAATTATAGCTTATAACCGGTGCTTTTTGCAATAACGCGCAAGATTTTTTGGGCGCGCGAAAATGTCGGCAAGAAAAAATTTCTAATCCGATTTTAATGATTCTGTAAAGATTTTCAAATATTTTTTCCGTATCATTCGGAGCAATGAAAGACGGTTACGGAAAATTTAAGGAGAGAGATAAAAATGAAAAACTTGGTACTCGCGGCAATCGTTCTCGGAGCGGCAACTTTCGGATTCGGCGGCACCGGTCATGCGCAAGAGTTGAGCGCGGAAAAAATCGCCGGCACGGTTGAAACGCAAAACGTCAGCCATTGGACGCAGTTCAGGGACGGATTTTTGGAAAATGTTTTGGGCGTAAACCGCCACGACGATCGCCGTGATTATCGCGCTCATGACCGGAATTATCGCGACAGTCAACGGCATCGTCCCGCTCCGCCTCCTCCTCGTCACAGAGGACATCATCCTGCCCCGCATCACGGAAGATAAATTTTTATAAATTCGGAACGTGCAAAGCGGCAAGAAAAAAATTCTTGTCACGGCGCACGTTTTTTATTTGACGAGTTCGCCGAAAATTCCGTTGCGGAAAAGTTTTTCAACCCGGACTTTTATAATTTCGCCGGATTTTATTTCCGGACTTGCCGGCACGAATACGCGGACATAATTTTTCGTCAGTCCGTCGAAAATTCCGTCCTCCTCCGTTTCGGAAATTATTTCAACCGTTCGCCCGATAAATTTTTCGGCAAAAATTTTTTCTTTCGCTCCTGCAATTTCAAGCACGCGTTCGGTGCGAAATTTTTTTGTCGCGGAGTCGATTTGATTTTTCATTCCCGCCGCAACCGTTCCCGGACGTGACGAAAACGGAAAGACGTGAATTTTTGACAGCGGCAGACTTTGCAAAAAATTTGTCGTTTCATCAAAATGCTTTTCCGTTTCGCCGGGAAAGCCGACGATTAAATCGGTCCCGATTGAAATTTCCGGAATTTCTTTCACAAGTTTTTCGACGAGTCCGGCAAAATTTTTCGTCGTGTACGGTCGGCGCATCGCTTTTAAAATTTCGTCGCTCCCGGACTGCAAAGGTAAATGGACGTGGTTGCAAATGCGCGGATCGTTTTTCATCAGCTCAATCAACTCGTCAGTCATTTCCGCCGACTCGACCGAACCCAGACGCAATCGAACCGGATTCGCCGTGTCCAAAACTTTTTTCACCGCGTCCGCCAACGTCGTCGAATTTTTAAAATCTCTGCCGTATGCGCCGATATGAATCCCGGTTAAAACAATTTCTTTGAAACCCGCCGCCGCAAGTTGCAGACATTCCGCCCGGATACTTTCCAAACTCCGGGAACGAACGCGACCGCGAACAATCGGAATAATGCAGTAGGAACAAAAATTATTGCAGCCGTCCTCGATTTTCAAAAATGCCCGCGTCCTTTCCGGCGTGTGCGGCAATTCTTCAAACTCCGAAATTTTTTCGGCGGGATTGACGCGAATAATTTTTTCCTCACGATTTTTCAAAACTTCGCCGACGAGTTCGACAATTTTTGTTCTGTCCGACGTGCCGATTATCAAATCAACGCCGTCGATTTTTGAAATTTCTTCCGGCTCACTCTGCGCGTAACAGCCGACGACTGCCAACACACAATTTTTATTTGCCGCCCGACGAATCATCTGCCGCGACTTTTGCGAACTCACCGCCGTAACCGTGCAGGTGTTAACGACGACAATATCAGCCTCCGAAATTTCTTGTGCGATTTCGTAACCCGCCGCCGCGAAAAGTTTCTGCATTGCCTCCGACTCGTATTGATTGACTTTGCAACCCAACGT
>CAJOFG010000058.1:9169-19055 GCA_905233965.1 uncultured Selenomonadaceae bacterium | reverse complement strand
CCATTGCGCCCGTCAAAAAAATTTTCTTCATGATAAAAACCTCCGGAAAATCTTGTAAACTTATTTTAACCTATTCGCCGCGCATGTTCAATAAAAGTTTTTTCGTGATATAATCAGCAAAAATATTTTTTGGAAAGGAAAATGTGCAATGAAAATTTTTTACGGCGTCATGGCAATTATTTTTTTCCTGACTTCTTTTTCCGCGACCGCGCAGGCAGAGAAAAAAATTTTTATCAACGCGGCAAGTCGCCTTATGCTTTTTTACGACGGCAACACGCGCCTTGCAATGTATCATCTCGGCTTGGGAAAAGTCAGTACGCCGACTCCGACGGGCTATTACAAAATTTCAACGAAAGAAATTGATCCGCCTTGGATCGATCCGTCCGATCCCGAATACGAAGTTCCTTCCGGTCCCGATAATCCGCTCGGCTATCGCTGGATGCAAATTTCGGGCAACTACGGAATTCACGGCACCAATCGTCCCGAAAGTATCGGCGGCTATGTTTCAAACGGTTGCATCCGCATGAACGAACGCGACGTTGAAGAACTTTTTGACGCCGTCGAAGTCGGTACGCCCGTCGAGATAACTTACAATCGCGTTGTCGTCGAAAAAAATTCCGATGATGATGTCGTTTATTACATTTATCCCGACGGCTACGGAATTCAAGATGTTACGGTTGAGGACGTGACGAAATGGCTTGAGCCTTTTGGAGTTTTGCCTTTCGAGAGCGAATACGATATTTCTCAAAAAATTGAGGCGTCCGACGGCGAACCGACTTTTGTCGGAAAACCTTACAACGTCGAAGTCAACGGCACGCTTGCCGAGCCGACAGACGCGAATAACACAAGATTTTTTGCAAAGGCAGTTCTGCGCGACGGAATTTCTTATCTGCCCGTTGTGCCCGTTGCAAAAATTTTGCGTATGAAACTCGAATGGAATAAGACAGAGGCGAGTTTGAAAAGTCGTTTCGGAAAAGTCATTTGCTACGAACGGAAGGGACAACTTTATTGCAACGCCGATGACGCAATGATTTTGTTCAATATCGAAGGCGGCTTGCAGACGGGCGACGACGGCAAAAAAATTTTCCGCTTTAAATCTGTGCCGCAAAGTACTCCGTCCGTCGTGAAGCCGAAGGAAGACAAAAAACGCAAGAAAACCAAAACCGAAGTAGAAAAACCTTTTGAAGAACCCGAAGAAAAATCTGAATCGGAAGAAGAAACTCAACCTAAAGAAAAAGCTCGTCCGGCTTTGGACGAGCAAACAGAAATGCAACCCGAATCCAAAGAGGCGGCGAACTCATGAAAAAATTTTTGATAATCGACGGCAGCAGTATTTTTTACCGAGCGTTTTATGCCATGCCGGGCTTGAATGCTCCGAGCGGCGAGCCGACGGGCGCGATTGTCGGTTTTGCGAATATCCTTTTGAAAATTTTACGCGAATATTCGCCCGACTTGACGGCTGTTGCGCTTGATACTGCCAAAAAAACTTTTCGCAACGAAATTTTTCCCGAATACAAGGCGACGCGTCCGCCAATGCCCGACGAACTTGCCGCGCAACTTCCCATGCTGAAAGAATTTATCGACGTTCTCGGAATAAAAACCTGCGCGGCGGCGGGCTACGAAGCTGATGACATTATCGGCACATTGGCGACGCAAGCTTCCGAAAATTTTTTTGTAGAAATTCTGACGGGCGACCGCGATGCTCTGCAATTAATTAATGCCAATACGCGAGTTTTTTTGAACAAAAAATCCGACGTTGAGATTTACGACGAGGAAAAATTTTTTGAGGAATACGGTTTCGCGCCGCCGTTGCTTGTCGACTTCAAAGGATTGTGCGGCGACGCGTCCGATAATATCCCCGGCGTCAAGGGCATCGGGCAGAAAAGCGCAACGACTTTGATTAAAGAATTCGGCGCGGTTGAAAATGTTTTTGCCCGCCGCGCAGAAATTAAATCGAAAAGAGCTCTCAACGCCCTTGAAAATTCTGAAGAAATTGCGACGCTCAGCAAGAAACTCGCGCAGATTGTTTGCAACGTCCCCGAAATTGTTTTCAACGCAGCAGAATTTGAAATTGCTCCCGACATTGCCCGCGCAGATGATTTTTGCAATCGTTACGCTTTGAAGCAAATCAAGAAAAAAATTCATGAACTTTTTGTAACGCAAAATCTTTTTTCACTCGCGCCGAGAAATTTTATCTCCGTGCTCCAACCGCTGAATCCCGAAGCTTTAAATGCGGCGGAAAGTTTGGCGATTGCGGAATGGAAAATGAATCGTTTTGCAGTGAAAATTTTTGGCGGAGAAATTTTTTCGGCGAATCATGAAGACGTTCAGAAAATCTTCGACGACTTCGGCGGGCAAATTGTTTTGAGCGACTTGAAAAATTATCTGCGCGCCTTCAAAGTCTCCAACCTTGAAAAAATTTTCGATTTGGATCTGATTTATTATCTGCTTTATCCCGAACGCGAAAAATCAATCCGCAATGAGGAATTGGGAATCGGAAATGATTTGTCGGAGACGGTTAAAACTTTTGAGAGGCTTGCGCCGCAATACGAAAAAAATTTGGCGGACGCCGATTTAATGAAACTTTATCGGGAAATGGAATTGCCGCTCTCGGAAGTTTTGTCGGAAATGGAAAGGCGCGGCGTCTTCGTCGACAAGGCAAGGCTAAAAGAAAAATCAGCCGAGATGTCCGAAAGAATCACCGCGCTTGAAAAAAATATTTACGAATTGTCGGGCGAAACTTTCAACATAAATTCTTCCAAGCAACTCGGCGAAATTTTATTTGAGAAATTGAATTTGCCGCCCGTGAAAAAAACCAAAACGGGCTTTTCGACCAACGCCGAAGTTTTGGAAGAATTAAAATGGCGTCATCCGATTGTTGCGGAGATTTTAAATTTCCGTGCGCTGACAAAATTAAAATCGACTTACCTTGACGGAATAAAATCGCTGATAAATCCGGCAACGCATCGCGTCCACACGAATTTTAATCAGACCGTCACGGTGACCGGTCGTCTTTCGAGTTCCGATCCGAATTTGCAAAATATTCCGGTGAGAACGGAGGAAGGCAGAGAAATTCGCGCACTGTTCGAGCCGGGCGAAGGTTACGACTTTTTACTTTCGGCGGATTATTCGCAAATCGAATTGCGGATTCTTGCCCATATGTCCGGCGACGAAAATTTGATTAACGCATTCAAAAGCGGCGAGGATATTCACACGCGGACGGCGGCTGAAGTTTTCGGCGTTCACCCGGAAAATGTCACGCCGGATTTGCGGCGCAAGGCTAAGGCGGTAAATTTCGGAATAGTTTACGGCATAAGCGACTACGGACTTTCACGCGATTTGAAAACGACGCGCAACGAGGCGGGCGAATATATCCGGCTGTACTTCGAGCGTTATCCGGGCGTGAAAATTTTTTTGGACGACACGATAAAAAAAGCGCGGGAGTCCGGATTTGTCACGACCATGTTCGGGCGAAAAAGATTTTTGCCGGCGATTAAGAGTCCGAATTTTCATCAGCGCGGACTTGCGGAAAGAATGGCGATGAACACTCCGATTCAGGGGAGCGCGGCTGACATTATCAAGCTTGCGATGATTCGTGCGGAAAAAAATTTGCGCGACCTCAAAAGCCGGATAATAATTCAAGTTCACGACGAATTGGTTGTCGAAACGAAAGAGGAAGAACTGCAAGCGGTTGAAAAAATTCTTCGCGACGCGATGGAAAACGTCGTCGAATTAAAAATTCCTCTCGTCGTCGATGTTCATTTCGGAAAAAATTGGGCACTTGCAAAGTAGGAAGGACTGTTGAAAATAAAAGATACCACGCGACAAAAAATTTATGATTTGATTGAACGCTATCCCGCGCTCGAAGTTTGCGAAGAAAGTTTGACAAAAACCGTCGAAGCGATTTGCAACGGATTTCGCGCCGGGAATAAATTGATAACCTGCGGGAACGGAGGAAGTGCGGCGGACGCGATGCACATTGTCGGCGAATTGATGAAGGGTTTTCTCCTGCAACGAGAGATTGAAAAATTCAATCCGGAATTTGTGCGACGTGCCGGCGAACTTTTTCCGAACGATTTAAATTATTTCAAGGCGAATTTGCAAAGTGCGTTGCCCGCCGTTTCACTCGTTGCGGAAACTGCTTTGTACTCCGCTTTTGCGAACGACCGCGCACCGGATCTGTCATTTGCCCAGCAACTTTTCGGGCTCGGCAGACCGGGCGACGTACTCCTGGCGATTTCGACTTCCGGCAATTCGGAAAATGTTATCTTCGCCGCAGAAACCGCAAAAATTATGGGGATAACTTCAATCGCGCTTACCGGACGGCGCGGCGGCAGATTGAAACATCTTTCGGACATCACGGTTTGCGTTCCGGCAGATTCTTCATACACCATTCAGGAGTATCACCTCCCGATTTACCATATGCTCTGCATTGCGGCGGAGAATGAATTTTTCGGCTGAGGGCGTGCGTTTCGTCTTTATCGACACGCCAAAAATTTTCGATGAAGGAGCGAATTTTTTATGAGCGAACACCGAACACTTTTTAAACCGGAAAATTTACGCGCGAAGTTGGCTGAAAACAAATGCAAGATGACTCCTCAACGCAGGGAAATTTTGAATGTTTTCGTCGCCGACTCCGGCAAAAGTCATTTCAGCGCGGACGAAGTTTTTGACGAACTCGTTAAAAAAAATTTCAACTTCGGAATAGCGACCGTTTATCGCAACGTGGAACTTTTAAATTCTCTCGGCATTTTGACAAAAATTGATTTCGGCGACGGGCGCGCACGTTACGAATTAAATTCGACAGACCCGAAGGTTCATCAACATCACCATTTGCTTTGCGTCAAGTGCAAAAAAATTATCGAGTTTGAAGAAGATTTGCTGGACAATTTGGAAAAAGTCATAACGAAAAAATCCGGCTTTAAAATTATGAATCACGAAGTAAAATTTTTCGGATACTGCAAGGAATGTCAAAAGAATGGGAAGTGACGAGTTGAAGATAAGAAATTTTCAAATTAACAGCGTCGATGAAGTCATAGTGAAAATTGTCGGCGAAGTTCTCCGGGCTTTCCGTATCGAACAAGCGGACGAGGACGAACACGCGGATTTCGATCGCTTTGCAATTTTCAACAAAGTGCGCGGCGAAGTCGTGACCACTCAGTTGATAGTAAAGCAGAGCGGCGAGGAAAAATTTTTTCAAACTTCCGACTCAATTTTGCCGGAGGAAAGACGCGGCGCGGAAATTCATCGGTTGGTGAAAAAAAATTTGTACCGGCTCATCACCGGCGAATTGAAATTGCCCGGCGTTCCCTACGGAATTATGCACGGCGTAAGACCGACGAAAATTATTCACCGGTGGATGCGTTCCGGGTTCGGCGTGACGAGTCACGGAATTATCGACCGCGACAGAATTTCACGGCGACTTCGCACCGACTACCTGACGAATTACGACAAGGCGCAACTTTTGACGGAGGTCGCGATTCGGCAAATTCCGATTTTAAATTCCGGCGGCGAAAAAATTATCGGCGTTTACGTCGGTATTCCGTTCTGCGTTTCGCGTTGCCTGTACTGTTCTTTCCCGTCGAACGTTTTGCCGGACGAAGAAAAAATTTCCGAGTTCATGAAAATTTTTTCCCGCGACATTGATGCGGCGGCGGAAGAAATTAAGCGGTACGGATTCAAAGTGCAAAGTATTTACGTCGGCGGCGGCACTCCCACAGCTTTGCCGGAAAAATTTTTTGCAGAGACCGTCGAAAAAATTCACGGTGCATTTTATTCAAACTCCGTCGAAGAATTTACAATCGAATGCGGCAGACCGGACACGATAACGCCGGAAAAAATTTCGACGCTGAAAAAATTCAACGTCAATCGCGTTTGCCTGAACCCGCAGACGATGAACCCGGAAACGCTGAAAAAAATCGGGCGGCAACATTCGCCGGAAGAATTTTTATCGGCGTTCAAACTTTTGCGCGATGCCGGCGATTGGAAAATAAATACCGATTTGATTTTGGGCTTGCCGGGCGAAACTTGCGCCGACGTTCAAAACACGTTGGAAAAAGTTATCGAACTTGATCCGGAGAGTATCACGCTCCACGCGCTCGCCTTGAAAAAAGGTTCGCGCCTGCAAACCGAAATTGCCGATAAAATTTCCGCGCCGGAAGATTTCAATTTGCCCGGCGATGAGGAAGTCCGGAAAATGTCAGCCGTTGCCGAAAAAATTTTGCGGCAAAAAAATTATCTGCCCTACTACCTCTATCGGCAGGGCTACATGAGCGGGCAAATTGAAAATATCGGTTGGTGCAAACCCGGCGCGGAGGGAATTTACAATATCCGGATTATGGACGAACGGCAGACGATTTTGGGAGTCGGCGCGGCGGCATCAACCAAAGTACCGGACAATGAGGAATTGCGTTTGCAAACTTCGTTCAACGCAAAAGATTTGACGACTTACCTGCGCGACATCGACAAATACATTGACAACCGCTCCAAACTTTTGGCGGAAATTTATAAAGCCGCTCCGGAAGTTGACGAGCCGGAAAAAATTGTCGAAGAAATTCCGGAAGTCATTGAGCCGGAAAAAGTTGTCGAAGAAATTCAGGAAGTCATTGAGCCGGAAAAAGTTGTCGAAGAAATTCAGGAAGTCGTTGAGCCGGAAAAAATTGTCGAAGAAATCTCGGAAGTCATTGAGCCGGAAAAAAAGTCCGGTAAAAAATCCAAACGCAAAAACAAAAAACAAAATAAATCGGAACAGAATGAGGAGAAAAATTAAATCATGAGCAGTCTTGAAGTCGGTATTGTCGGTTTGCCCAACGTGGGTAAATCGACGCTTTTTAATGCCATAACGAAAGCCGGAGCAGAGGCGGCGAATTATCCTTTCTGCACAATCGAACCCAACGTCGGAGTGGTTGCCGTGCCGGATGCGCGGCTCGACGTTCTCACCGAAATGTACAGCTCCAAAAAAACTACGCCCGCCTCCGTCCGGTTCGTCGATATTGCCGGGCTTGTAAAAGGTGCGTCGAAGGGCGAAGGGCTCGGCAATAAATTTTTGGAACACATTCGCCAAGTCGATGCGATTGCCCACGTCGTCAGGTGCTTTGAGGACGAAAATATTACTCACGTCGCAAACACGATAGACCCCGTGCGCGACATCGAAACGATTCAAACCGAACTTTGCCTTGCCGATTTGGAAACGGTTGAAAAGCGAATTGCCGGGCTCGCGAAAATTTTAAAGTCCGGGAACAAGGACGCGAAAGTTGCCGAAGAAATTTTGACACGGATAAAAAATTCTCTCGACGAAGGGAAACCTGCCCGGAGTTTGGATTTGTCCGACGAAGAACTTTTTGCGATTCGCGATACAAATTTGCTGACACTTAAACCGACTCTTTACGTCGCGAATGTTTCCGAAGATGAAGTCGCCGACTTTGAAAATAATCCTTACGTCAAAAAAGTTTTCGACGTTGCCGAAAATGAAAATGCCGGCGTCGTCGTCATTTGCGCGAAAGTCGAATCCGAAATTGCCGAACTCGACGCAGAGGAGGCAAAAGAATTTTTGGAGGAACTCGGTTTAAAAAATTCCGGGCTTGACAGGTTGATAAATGCCGCCTTCGATTTACTCGGCTTGATGACTTTCCTGACAGCCGGACCGGACGAATGTCGCGCCTGGACGATTGTCAAGGGAACGCCGGCGGTTAAAGCGGCGGGAAAAATTCACAGCGACATCGAACGCGGTTTTATCCGTGCGGAAATTGTGAATTACGACGACTTGGTTAAACTCGGTTCGATTGCCGCCGCTCGCGAAAAAGGTCTTGTCCGGCTCGAAGGAAAAGATTACATCATGCAGGACGGCGACGTGACATATTTCAGATTTAACGTGTGAGGAATTTTTATGAAACAAAACATTGAAACTTTTTTGGGTTGCGATGCCGAATACAAAGAGTCCGGCATTGTGATTTTCGGTGCGCCGTTCGACTCGACGACTTCATACCGGCCGGGTACGCGTTTCGCAAGTAAAGTCATGCGCGCCGAATCTTATCAAATTGAAACGTACAGCCCGATTCTCGATAAAGATTTGACGGACAAAAAAATTTTTGACGGCGGTGATTTGGAATTGTGTTTCGGCGATACAAATTCCGCGTTGAACGATATTGAAACTTTCACGGAAAAAATTTTCGACGACAAAAAATTTCCGCTGATGATAGGCGGAGAACATTTGGTGACGCTCGGCGCATTTCGTGCCGCACTTGAAAATTTTCCGAACATCGCCGTGATTCAATTAGACGCACATACGGATTTGCGCGACGATTATTTGGGCGCGAAATTTTCCCATGCAACGGTTATACGCCGGATTCACGATTTAATCGGCGACGGAAAAATTTTTCAGTTCGGGATAAGGAGCGGCGACCGTGAAGAATTTAATTTCGCGGCGAAACATACCCGGTTGCAAAAATTTAATTTCGACGGCTTGGAAAAAGTTTTGGACGAATTGCAAGATACGCCGGTTTACCTGACGATTGATTTGGACGTTCTCGACCCGTCAATTTTTCCGGGAACGGGTACGCCGGAGCCGGACGGAGCAACCGTCGCCGAATTGCTCGCGGCGATTTTCAAAATAACCGACCGGGTAAACGTGGTTGCCGCCGACTTGGTTGAGTTGTCGCCGACTTACGACCCGTCCGGAATTTCGACAGCCGCCGCATTAAAAATTTTAAGGGAATTTTTACTTGCACTTGACCGGTAAAAATGTAAAATCCGCCGCTCACGGACGAGCGGCAGTTCGCGTAAGCAACGTGATGTTGCTTCAGCGAACGAGTTTTCTTTGGTTACTTTCTTTGTCGGCACAAAGAAAGTAACATTACGGAAAAATAATTCCAAAATTCAATCAAGAGGAGGAAAACAAATCATGGCAGATATAAATCTTGACGATCTCATGGCGCAAAAAGCAAGTTCGTCCGGTGAATCGGTATCGCTTGAAAAAGTCGAGCCGACAATCGAAGTCGAAAAAGTTACCCGCCAAGTCGAGGCACTCACTCCGGAAGAATTGTCGAAAGTTCAATCCATAAAGGACGGAATAAATTTGATGGACTCCGGAGTTTCCCTGACTTACGGCGCACCGGCGCAGAAGGAGATCGCGCAATTTTCCGACAGCATACTTTCAAAAGTCCGAACGAAAGATTCCGGCGAAGTCGGCACTCTCCTTACCGATTTGGTTTCAAAAGTAAAAGGGTTCAACCCCGAACAGAAAAAAGGTTTCCTCAGCAGTCTTCCGATAATCGGTTCCGTCGTGAACAAAGTCGAGGACGTGAAAAACAATTACGAAAAACTTTCTACCCACGTCGAAAAAATTCAAGCCGGGTTGGAGCGTTCCAAAGTCAAACTCATGGAAGACGTTACCATGTTTGACACGCTTTACGAAAAAAATCTCAGCTACTTCAAAGACCTGCAACTTTACATTCGCGCCGGCGAAGAGAAACTTGACGAAATGCGAACGGTTACTTTACCGAAACTCAAAGCGCAGGCGGCAGAAAAAAATGATCCCATGGCGGTTCAAGTCGTCAGCGACTTCGAGCAAAATGTTGACAGGTTCGAGAAAAAAATTCACGACTTGAAACTCAGCAAAACTTTGGCTATTCAAACCGCGCCGCAAATCCGGCTGATTCAAAACAACGACAAAGTTTTAATCGACAGAGTACAATCCGCAATTTATCACACAATCCCGTTGTGGAAAAATCAAATGGTCATCGCGCTCGGACTTTCGCGCCAAAAACAGGTTATCGAACAACAGCGCGCACTTGCCGACGCGACAAACGACTTGCTCCGGAAAAATGCCGAAATGCTCAAACAAAATTCAATCGACACGGCGAAGGCAAACGAACGCGGCATCGTTGAC
>CAJOFG010000058.1:2712-9023 GCA_905233965.1 uncultured Selenomonadaceae bacterium | reverse complement strand
AAAAGTTCATGAATAAAAACGACAGAAAAAAAGTTCAGCAGAGAATTTCCATCCTCGTGTTCGCCATGCTCGCCGGAATATTCATCGTCATGTGTCGATACGGCTGGTTGCAACTCGTTCAGGGAAGTGAGCTTGCCGAACGTATGCGCTACCAAGTCGGGCAAGATTATCTCGTCCAATCTCCGCGCGGCGCGATTATCGACAGGAACGGCAGAGAGTTGGCGGTAAGCACCATGACGAAATCTCTTTTCGTCGATCCCAATCACGTCGAAAATCCGACGCAACTTGCCGCAGACCTTTCGCCGCTTATCGGTAAAAGCGAAGAAGAAATTTTGGAGGACATAAAAGCCGGCGGAGGATTCGTCTGGGTCAAGCGCAGAATGGAGCAGTCGGAATATGAGGCGGTGCGAACTCTGATTCGCGATAAAGGCTATTCCGTCTGTCTGGGGTTCCGTGACGAAGCGAAACGATATTATCCGAACGATGTACTCGCGGCGAATTTAATCGGGTTCGTCGGCACGGACGACAAAGGGCTTGACGGTATCGAACAGGCTTTTGACAAATATATCAAGGGCGAAGTCACCGAATCATTTTTGTACACGGACAGACAGTCGCGCCCGATTTTGGATTCAATTTTCGCGCGTCACGGTTATCAGGGCGACAGGTGCAAGACAATTCAGCTGACAATCGACAGCGCGATTCAATTTATCGTGGAGCAGGAGCTTGACAGGGCAATGGCTGAAACCGGACCGATAGCGATAACTTGTGTTGCGATGGATCCCAAGACCGGAGAAATTTTGGCAATGGCAAGTCGCCCGTCTTACAATCCCAATCGTTTCTGGGACTACGCGCCGGAAGTTTGGAAAAATCGGGCTGTGTCTTACATTTACGAGCCGGGCTCAACTTTTAAATCCATAACCGCCGGTGCGGCTCTTCAAGAAGGTATCGTTTCGCCCAACCAAATTTTTGTCGATCCGGGTTACGTCATGGTTTCCGGCAAGAGGATTCAAAACTGGAACGGCGCAAGTTTCGGAACGGTAACTTTTGCCGACGTGGTCAAACAGTCGCTGAACACCGGCTTTGCTCTCGTCGGTTTGGATTTGGGCGCGGAAAAATTATGTAAGTATGCAAAACTTTTCGGATTCGGCGAACAAACCGGAATTGAATTGCCC
Source organism: uncultured Selenomonadaceae bacterium (assembly GCA_905233965.1). Classification (GTDB taxonomy): domain Bacteria; phylum Bacillota; class Negativicutes; order Selenomonadales; family Selenomonadaceae; genus Quinella. The sequence goes on along the minus strand of CAJOFG010000058.1, from coordinate 7,851 downwards.
GGCGAAGAACCCGGCATTTTGTACGAACCGGAGGAAATGGTTGACTCCGATATTGCGACAATGGCTATCGGTCAGAGTATCGCGGTAACTCCCTTGCAACTTGTCACGGCAGTCAGCGCGATTGCGAATAACGGCGTACTCCTCAAGCCGCACATCGTCAAGATGATTAAGAACGCGAACGGCTCAACCTATTCCGAAACAAAAGTCGAAGAAGTCCGGCAGACGATTGATCCGGCGACCGACAAAACGCTTGTCGGTCTTTTGGAACAAGTCGTCAGCTCCGGCGGCGGCAAAAAAGCGTCGGTTCGCGGCTATCGCGTCGCGGGAAAAACCGGTACGGCGCAAAAGGTAAACGAGAGCGGCACCGGTTACAGCGAAGGCAGATACATTGCATCTTTCTGCGGATTCGGACCTGTCGAAAATCCGCAAATTGCTTTGCTTGTCATGATTGACGAGCCGAGCGGAATTTTTTACGGCGGACAAATTGCCGCGCCGGTTGCCGGCAGAATTTTTTCGCAAGTTTTCCGGTACATGAGAATTGAGCCGAGCGACGCGCCGCTTGCCGCCGAAGATGAATTTTCGGAAGAAGTCGGCGAAGGTGACGCGCTGATTTCGTCAATCGGCAATGATAATGCACCGGAGCCGGAAAAAATTCCGGAGCCTGCAGAAGTCCCGGAAGGCAGTGTTGTCGTCCCGGATTTCCGGCGAAAGAGTATTCGCGAATCGGCGCGTGTTGCATCGGAAGTCGGTTTGGACTTCGAGAGCAGCGGCTCCGGTTTCGGCGCAAATCAAAGTATCGCGCCGGGTACGGTCGTCAAAAAAGGGACGCGGATAAAAGTTTCGTTCACGCCGTAGTAACATTTTCAAAGATTTAAATTTTTTTGCGGGTGGTGTTTATGGAAAAAATTTTACAAAATCCTTTGGAGGAAAAAAGTTTTGAACGTTCGCGAATAATTATCGTAACGGGATTGAGCGGGAGCGGAAAAACTCAAGCCTGCAGATTTTTGGAGGACTTGGGATTTTTCTGCGTGGACAACTTGCCGCCGGTTTTTATCCCGAAATTTATGGAACTTTGTTCTCATGCGTCGCACCGGGTCAGCCGAATTGTTTTCGTCGTCGATACCCGGAGCAGAGAATTTTTTGACAACCTCCTGCAGGTTCTCGAAGAAATGGATAAGACCGACAGGGAATACGAAATGCTTTTCATGGACGCATCCGACGACGTGATTATTCGCCGGTACAAAGAAACGCGGCGCAGTCATCCGATGGCTCCCGCGTCCAGAATTTCGGAAGGTGTTGCAAAAGAACGGGCGCGACTTGCCGCCGTTCGGAAAAAAGCAACTTACGTTATCGACACTTCAAATTTCACCACCGCGAATTTGCGCGACAAAATCAAACAGATTTTCGGGAAAAATGACGGCATCGAAATGAATATTTCCGTCCTGTCGTTCGGTTTCAAATTCGGTATGCCGCTCGACGCGGACATGGTTCTTGACGTTCGTTTTCTGCCGAACCCGTTTTATATCGACTCACTTCGCCACAAAAGCGGAGCCGTTCCGGAAGTCGCCGCATATATCGAGGAAAAACCGGCAACTCAGGAATTTTTGAAACGCGTCGATTCACTTTTGGAATTTCTCGTTCCCCAATACGTCAAAGAGGGAAAAAGTCAACTCGTCATTGCGATCGGTTGCACCGGAGGTATGCACAGAAGTGTTTACGTCGCCGGACATATTTTTTCCCTGCTCGTCAAAAAAGGTTACAACGCAAATTTGGAACACCGCGATTTGATGAAAAATGATGTCCGGGAAGTTTGAGACAAAAAGAGGTTTTTAAATGCTCCGGCTGTTTAAGTGGTTTTATCCCGGAATGAAGATGAAACGCTGGCTGTTGCTTTTTTCCGTCGGCGTTATCCTCACAAGTTTCGGAGCGGCACTCGCTTTCAACTACGAATATTTGAGCCGTGCCGAAGAAGAAATTTTCCGACTCGTCTATCTGACTGTCGGAAGTTACAATTACATGGTGACGATGATTATCGGCGTGGTGATTGTCTTAATCGGGTTCACACTGATGATGATTGCAACCCGTTCGATAATTCGTTCGATAATCGCCGTGCTGATTCCGGACCGGTCGGAAACTCTCGTTGACTTGGTTTATCGCGAAAGAAAATTGGGACGCGGACCGGCAGTCACGGTTATCGGCGGGGGACACGGCTTGTCCAAGAAATGTTTCCGCAGTCGTTACCGTTGCCGATGACGGAGGAAGTTCCGGCAGACTTCGCGAAGAGCTCGGAATAATTCCGCCGGGCGATTTGCGAAATTGTCTTGTCGCTCTCGCCGACACCGAACCGTTGATGGAAAAACTTTTTCAATATCGCTTTGAAGGTTCGACGGCACTGGCGGGACACAGTTTCGGAAATTTGTTTATCGCCGCGATGAACGAAGTTACCGGTGACATGGAAACCGCGCTGAAAGAGTCGTCAAAAGTTTTGGCGGTCAAAGGTCGTGTGATTCCGGCCAGCAAGGAAAGCGTTCGACTTGACGCGATTATGCAGGACGGGACGGTTGTCGAAGGCGAATCGCACATTCCGGAAGTCAGAAAAAAAATTCGGCGCGTCCAACTCTTCCCGAAAAAAGTTAATGCCGTTCCCGCCGCTCTGGAAGCGATTGAAAATGCCGACGCGATAATTTTGGGTCCGGGCAGTCTTTACACAAGTATCATGCCGAATCTTTTGGTTGAAGGCGTGGCGCAGGCTCTGAAACATTCCAAAGCGATAAAAATTTATATTTGCAACGTGATGACTCAGCCGGGCGAAACTGACAAATACACCGCATCAATGCACGCCAAAGCAATTTTGGATCACACCGGCAAAGGCACGATTGATTATGTTTTGGTAAATTCGACACCGATTTCTCCGGAGTTTTGCGAATCGGTAAATTCTCAACCGGTTGAGATTGACGACGAAAAAATTAACGCGCTCGGCATGGGTTTAATCAAAGCGGACTTGTCCAGCGAAACCGATCCCGGTCGTCACGATCCGGAAAAACTTTGTCGGGAAGTCATGAAAATTGTTTACGAAATGGGACCGCGAACGAAATTTTGAATCCCGGCAGAAAAAATTTTTGATTTGACATTGTAAGCGTTGCGTGATAAAATTCCGAAAAATTTTTTTAAAGGGGATGTAATGGTTTCGACGGGGATGGACGAAATTTGATAAGCGGGCACCGGGCTCCTCGAACCGGTTCAGTAAGGGGAAAATTTGCTTTAAAATAAAAGCGAACGAAGATTACGCTCTGGCAGCTTGATGCCGGCCTTCGCCGATTGATTTCCCGCTAAGTCGGGTCGAAGGTCAAAGCGGGATACCCGGTTGCAAGGCACCGTAACAGTCGGGGAATTTTTTTCGGTGACAGATTCGTTTCGGTTTGTCGGTGAGCCGATCCGAATTTAAATCAATCACCCTCTGCGCCCGGAGAAAGTTGAGTGGCGTCATTTTCGGACAGGAGTTCGATTCTCCTCATCTCCACCAAATTTAAAAATTATGTTCGCGAACATTAACTTTATAAAACAAAATAAAAAGGTCTTCGGCGAAATTTTCTTTTGCAAAATCGCGGAAGGCTTTTTTATTGTTCTCGCCGCAAAATTTTTGGTGCGTTTCGTAAATTCCGGATCGCCGGAAATTTTGGCGCAATTCCTTTTACTTTTGTCGGCAAGATTTTTCGTCGCAAACTTTGAGGAAAAATTTTTTTCCCGGCTGTCCGAAATTGTTCAAACGTCGGTGAGAAAAAAATTGCACGAAGAAATTTTTCGCCGGGAAATTCCCGGCGGCGAACTGCTGACTTTGATTTTCGACACGGTAAAAACTCTCGACGAATTTTTTTCAAAAGTCGCGCCGCACGTCGCCGGCATTTTAATTCTGCTCCCGATTTTTTTGGTCTGCGCCGTTTTCTCCGACTTGCTCACCGCCGGAATTTTATTTTTGACTTTGCCGATTTCCCCGTTGCTCCTGTACTTAATCGGCAGGACGACGGCGGAAAAAAATTCGCGCGCACTTGCCGAATTGCAAAAACTCAACGGAGAATTTCGGGAACTCCTGGCGGCTGTGACAACTTTAAAAATGTTCGGGCGAATCAATGCGGCGGCGGCGAAATTGAAAAGCGCGTCGGAAAAATCTTCAGCGGCAACTCTCGACGTTTTAAAATTGGCGTTCGTCTCCTCGTTCGCGCTGGAATTGATAACGACGCTGAGTATCGCGTTGGTCGCCGTGACTTTGGGCTTGCGGCTCGTGTCCGGCGACATCGAATTTGACACGGCATTATTTTTGCTGTTAATCGCGCCGGAATTTTTTTTGCCGCTCCGAAAAATCGGAATTGCCTTCCACGTCGCAATGTCAAGCCGGGACGCGGTAAATTTTTTCCGGACGGAGTCGGAGAAAAAATCCTTCGTCGAAAAATTCAGAGTGCCCCCGGAAATTTCAATCGAAAAAGTTTCATTCACATACCCGGAAAAAAAATCTCCGGCACTGCGCGACATCAATTTAAAAATTCCCGCCGGAAAAATCGTTGCGCTCACCGGCGAATCCGGCAGCGGAAAATCGACGCTGTTAAAACTTTTGGCGGGAATAAATTTGCCGACGGAGGGCGAAATTTTTTTCAACGACCTGCCGATTTCAAAAATGCAGGGCGACTCGCTCCGGGAAAAAATTTCTTACACGCCGCAAGCTCCGCACCTGTTCGACGCGACGCTTCGGGAAAATTTCACCGTGTTCGGGCAACTCGACGAAAAATTTTTGCCGGAACTTTTAACCGCGCTGAATTTAAATTTCCCGGACTTGAACGCCGTACAAAAATTGAGTCGCGGACAGTTGCAACGGCTCGGACTCGTTCGCGCCCTTTTGAAAAATGCGCCGCTTATTTTGCTTGACGAACCGACCGCCGGACTTGACGAAGTGACGGAGGGGAAAGTTTTGTCCCTGCTGAAAAAATTTTCGTCGCGCAAAACGATTTTGATTGCTACGCACCGCCCGGCGGTTTTGAACTTCGCGGAAATGATTGTCCGGCTTGAGGTTAAAGATGATGATTAAAAAATTTTTTGTCCCGGTACTCGCGAATTTGTCGGCGGCACTCGCGGAAATTTTGCTCATGG
>CAJOFG010000058.1:1555-2649 GCA_905233965.1 uncultured Selenomonadaceae bacterium | reverse complement strand
TGGTTCGCGCCGCCGGAATTTCACGCGCCGGCTTGAGATATGCGGACAGATTTTTTTCGCACAAAAAAATTTTCGCTCTGCTTGACGAATTGCGCGAAAAATTTTTCCGGCACGCCGCAGAAAAATTGCCGCTTAAATCCGGGCGAAACGGCGCGGGCGATTTGCTCCGAACGCTGACGGTTAAAGCCGACTTGTTGAAAGATTTTTTGCCGCGCGTCGTCCTGCCGATTGCAACCGGTTCACTCGTCATGATTTTGCTTGCCGGATTTTTATTTTCGTCAATCGGAATTTTTGCCGGGATATTGCCGGGAATTTTTTTCGCCGATTTGATTTTGTCCGCTTTGAAAAAATTCGACGAGCCGGACGACACCGATTATCGCGGGAAACTTTTGGACTTTTCGGACGCGACCGACGAGTTGAAAATTTACGGCACCGCGCCGGCAATTCGCAAACTCAATCGGGCGGCAGAAAATTTTTCCGACGAAGAATTTAAAATTCAAGTCGGGCAAACGAATTTCGATACCGCGATAAAAATTTTGAACGCCGCCGGAATTTGTCTTGTCCTGCTCAAACTTTGCGAAGTTGCCGACCGGATCGAGTTGACGGTTTGGGCTTTGATTCTGCTTGCCGTGCTTGAAATTTTCGCCGGGATTCCCGCCGCCGTCCGGACTTACAAAAAAATTCGTGCCGTTCGACTTGGTGAGGAAAAAAATATTCCGGGCGAAAAAAATTCTTCGACGACGGATTTTGCCGCAGAATTTTGCGCCGTCGATTTCGGATACAACCCGGCGAAAAATATTTTCCGGAATTTTAACCTGCAGATTCGACGCGGGGAAAAAGTCGCGATTGTCGGTGAAAGCGGCGCGGGGAAAACGACGTTGCTTTACCTGCTGACGAAACGTTTTGTGCCGGATTCCGGGAGCGTTAAAACTTCCGGTGAGGTTGCCGCCGCGACGTTCGAGAATTTTGTTTTCTCCGAGTCTATACGCGCAAATTTCAAAATTCTGCACGAAAATATTTCCGACGAAGAAATTTTTTCCGCGCTTAAAATTTCGCAACTTGCCGGCTTTGATGTCGATTCTCCGACAGGTTTT
>CAJOFG010000058.1:0-1547 GCA_905233965.1 uncultured Selenomonadaceae bacterium | reverse complement strand
GGTTGCAAATTGCTTTGGCGATTGCGAAAAATCCGGACGTGTTGATTGCCGACGAACCGACTGCCGGTCTTGACAAGAGGCGAGCGGAAAATTTGATTGACGCGCTTATTGAAGATGCCGACAAAAAAAATCGCACGCTGATAATCATCACGCACGATTTGAGTATCGCGAAAAAGTTTGAACGGGTTATCCGAATTTGAGCATAAAAAAAGACGAAGGTTAAACCTCGTCGTCAAGTTCCGGTTCCGAATTTTCTTTCGGCACGACCGGATTATTTTTTTCTATCTGAGCGTCCACCCACTCCGAAATTTCTTCCGGCGTTTTGTTCATGACGAAAACCAATTCGCTGATTAAAATTTGTCTGGAGAGTTCCAAAAGTCTGCGTTCGCCGCCGGAAATTTTTTTGTGCAAATGTTGTCGCGTGAGATTTCTGGCAACCGCCGCCACGTCGAGAATATTTCCCGTTTTCATTCTGTCAAGGTTCGCATGAAATCTTTTGTTCCAACTGCCCTGTACGTTATCCGAACGCCCGCGCAAAACTTCGACGAGATTTTCAACTTCGGATTCGTCGATAATCGGACGCAAGCCTATTTCATCGACCTTATCGACAGGGAGCATAAGCTTCATGTTTCCCATCGGCAATTTTAAAACGTAATAAGACTTGGTCACTCCTCCGACTTCATTTTCTTCAATTCCGGCAACTTCGCCGGCACCGTGCATCGGATAGACCACTTTATCGCCCGGTTTCATCTTACGCCCACCTCCTTCGTCAAAAAAGCCGAGATGAAAATCGCTTCCGTTTTAAAATTCTTGTTGTCTTATTTTACCTTACAAAAGAATTTTTTACAAATTTATTTTAATTTGCCGGTCAAAAGTTGCGGAACCAAAACTATTCTTTCCGTCGCGAGCATTGCCTCAGAAAGGAAAAGTAATTCGGGATTTTTCACTGCCCCTCCCCGTGCCCGGAAACGAATTTTATTTTCGTTCAAAAAAGTTCTCTTAAAATATTTTGTATTCATTTGACTGTTTAAAATTCCGGAGCTGAGAATTATAAGTTTTTGATTGTTATCAACATTCAGGTCAACAAACGTCTGCAAATCTTTAAATTGTTCATCAACTTTGACGACAAATTTTTTTTCGCCGACCTCAACGGTGCCTTCATCGGATTCTTCCAAAAATTTTGTCGCACAAAAAATATCCGAAGTAATTTTCTCCCAATCCGTTAATGCAACGCCTTTAACATTTTTTGCCTTCTCGCCAAATTCACGGTATAAGTACTGAGGAATCGAACCGGCGGTATCGGGAATCAAAAAATCTTTGGCGGTAAGAAAAACAACGTAGTGACCGCGCGCGACATTCAATCCCAAATTCCAAGCCGAAAATTTATCCGTTCCTCGCTCCGCTTGGAGCAACACAACATTTTCCTGTTGAGCAATACTCTTGCAAATTTTTTTACTGCCGTCCAATCCGCTGTTTATGATAATCAATTCAAAATCCCGGAATTTTTGCTTAAAGTAACTTACCAACGAATCTTTCAAATAATTTTC
>CAJOFG010000057.1:10363-14576 GCA_905233965.1 uncultured Selenomonadaceae bacterium | reverse complement strand
CTTGCCACTCCGGTTGCAATCACTGTCGGAATCGGCAAAGGCGCGGAGAACGGAATTTTGATTAAGTCCGGCGAAGCGTTGGAGCGGGCGCACGAAATCGACACGGCGGTTATCGACAAGACCGGGACGTTGACGGAGGGCAAGCCGCAGGTAACCGACGTGATAATTTTCGGCGGGGACGAGAAAAATTTTTTGCAACTTGCCGCCGGTATTGAAATGCCGAGCGAACATCCGCTGGCAAAGTCCGTCGTGAAATTCGCGGAGGAAAAAAATATTTCGCCGCACGTCATGAAAAGTTTCAAGGCGATTTTCGGCAAAGGCGTTCAAGCGGAATCGGACGGAAAAATTTTTTTCGCCGGGAACAAAAAATTCTTTTCCGAAATGAATTTCAATCTTGCCGAAGTCGAACCGAAAATTGACGAACTCACCCGGCAGGGAAAGACGACGATAATTTTCGCCGGCGACAAAAAAATTTCCGGCATAATCGCACTTGCCGACGCCGAAAAATTCGGCGCGGCGGACGCAATAAAAAATTTTCAAAATTTCGGTATTGACGTTATAATGTTGACGGGCGATAATTTCAATGCGGCAAAAAATATCGCGGACAAACTCGGCATAAAAAAATTAAAAAAAATTGACGAGCTGAAAAATTCCGGACACAAAGTCGCGATGATCGGCGACGGAATAAATGACGCGCCGGCTCTGGCGAAATCCGACTTCGGCGTTGCAATCGGAGCCGGTACCGACGTTGCGATTGAAAGTGCCGACGCGGTACTTGTCCGAAACGATTTGCGCGACGCGGCGGACACGGTTCGCTTAAGCAAAAATATCATGCGCAACATTAAAGAAAATTTGTTCTGGGCATTTTTTTACAACGTGATTTGTATTCCGCTCGCCGCCGGAATTTTTTACCCGGCTTTCGGTTGGAAACTTTCCCCGATGATCGGAGCGGCGGCAATGAGTATGTCAAGCGTCTGCGTCGTACTCAACGCGCTGAGGTTGAAACTTTTCAAAGTCGAACGCGAAAAAAATTCCGACGTTCAAAAAAATTTGCAACCGGTCCGGATTGAAAAATTAAATCCGGTTGAAAATAAAAAGGAGGATTCATCAATGAAAACCGAATTGAAAATCGAAGGCATGATGTGCAAAAATTGTCAAAAGCACGTTCATGACGCGCTGGCGAAAATGGACGGCGTTACCGACGTTGAAGTGAGTTTGGAAAACAAGAGCGCGGAAGTTACTTCGTCGAAAGAAATTTCCCGCGACGAATTTGCAAAAGTCATAACCGATGCAGGTTACGAATTGGTTTAAAAAAATTTTTTGGAGGTAATTTTTCAATGGCAAAAGAACAAATCAAAAAGGCTGTACTCGCATACTCCGGCGGTCTCGACACGTCGGTTATCATTCCCTGGCTGAAAGAAAATTACGGCTGCGAAGTCATCGCGGTCTGCGCTGACGTGGGACAGGGCGACGAATTGAATGTCGTTCGCGAAAAAGCTTTGAAGTCCGGCGCGTCGAAAGTTTTCATCGAAGACTTGACGAAAGATTTTATCGAAAATTATATTTTCCCGACGCTGAAAGCCGGCGCGGTTTACGAAGAAAAATATTTGCTCGGCACATCCTTTGCCCGTCCGATTATCGCGAAAAGATTGGTTGAAATCGCGAAGGCCGAAGGTGCCGAAGCGGTTGCTCACGGCGCGACCGGAAAAGGCAACGACCAAGTCCGTTTTGAACTCACGGTTAAAGCTCTTGCTCCGGAATTGAAAATAATTGCTCCGTGGAGAGAATGGGATCTCGATTCTCGCGAATCCGAAATTGAATACGCGAAGGCTCACGACATTCAAATACCGACCGAAAATAAAAAATACAGCATGGACAGAAATATTTGGCACCTTTCGCACGAAGGCTCCGACCTCGAAGATCCATGGAACGCGCCGAATAATTCCATGTTCCTCATCTCGAAGGCTCCGGAAGATGCGCCGGACAAACCGGAAGAAATTACAATCGACTTTGAAAAAGGTATTCCGGTTGCCGTGAACGGCGTGAAAAAAAATTCCGTCGAACTCGTCACCGAATTGAACGAAATCGGAGCGCGCAACGGTATCGGTATCGTTGACATTTGCGAAAATCGTTTGGTCGGCATGAAGAGTCGCGGCGTGTACGAAAATCCGGCCGGTTCGATTCTTTATTACGCTCATCGCGAACTTGAATATCTTTGCCTTGACCGTGCGACTTTCCATTTTAAACAGCACGTCGGAATCAAATACGGCGAACTCGTTTACGACGGAATGTGGTTCTGCCCGTTGCGCGAAGCTCTCGCCGCGTTCGTCGATGAAACTCAGCAGACGGTGAACGGCACGATTAAATTGAAACTTTACAAAGGAAATATCATTTCCGCCGGCTCGAAATCTCCGAACTCGCTTTACAGCCAAGAGTTTGTAACTTTTGAACATGACGACGTTTACAATCAGGCGGACGCGACCGGATTTATAAATCTGTTCGGTCTCCCGCTCAAAGTCCGGGCATTGACGAACAAAAAATAATTCATGAATGAAATTCTTGAAACACTTTTAAAAGAGGACGCGATTAAAGATGTCGCCGAAAATTTTTCGCGGCACAAAGAATTTTCCGTCTTCGGACTTTCCGGCTCACAGAAATCGGCGATAATTGCGGCGGCGTTTGCAAAAAATCCGCGCCCCGTGATTATCGTCACGGAGAGCCGGGAAAAAATTTCCGACTTGCAAAAAGACTTCGCCGAACTTTTGCCGGGCGTGAACGCGGAAGAAATTCCCGAACCCGACCTTGCAAAAATCCGGGCTGAAATCGTCGGAACGGAACGCCGGGCAAAGCGTCTTGCCGCCGGGCAACCCGAAATAATTTTATCGACACCCGCCGCAGCTGTTGCAAAAGATTTTTCGCGACGGGATTTTTTGCGTTCCCAAATCACAATCGAATGCGGACAAATTTTGGAGCGCGAACAACTTTTACAAACTTTAATCAATGCCGGTTACGAACGGACGGAAGAAATTGATTCGCCGGGAAAATTTTCCGTGCGCGGTGAAATTGTCGATATTTTTGCAATGGGATCGCCGGAACCGTACCGGATAACTTTTTTCGACGATGCGGTTGAATCCGTTCGACTTCTCAACCCGGAAACTTTGCGCTCCAAAAAAAATTTGTCCGGGATAAAAATTTTGCCGCTTGTCGAACCCGCCGGAAAAAATGCCGAACCTTTCCTGACGTGCGCCGGCGACAAAGGCACGATAATTTTTGACGAGCCTTTCAGAATCCGGGACAAGATTAACGCACTTGTCAAAGAAAATCCGGAGATTAAAAAAAATATTTTCACGTTCGAGCAACTTTTAAAAAATTCCCGCGCCGGCAGTTTGCTTTACCTGCAACTCATGATGAAAAAAATTCCCGGCTCCGAAGTCGTTCAATCCTTCGGCATAACCGGCGAAAATATGACGGCGTTTCAAGGACAAAAAGATTTTTTCATCTCCGAACTGAATCACCACATCGAACGCGGCAGAAAAATTTTCGTCCTCTGCTCCGGGCAAAAAAATTTTTCCGAAATTAAAAATCTTCTCGCCGAAAATAAAATCGAACCCGGCGAAAATTTAATTCTGCAACCGGGAACGCTCAACGACGGTTTTTTACTTCCCGCCGCGAAAATTGCCGTCATCACCGCGAAAGATATTTTCGGCGCGCAGACGGAGCGAAAAAAAATTCGTCGCTCACCTCATGCCGGTCCGGCGATAAAACATTTCCGCGACATTCGACCGGGCGATTACGTCGTACACGAGACGAACGGCATCGGGAAATATTTGGGGATTGAAACGCTGGAGTTTGAAGGCGTTCGCCGGGATTATCTGCAAATTCAATACGGCGGGAGCGACAAACTTTATCTGCCTACCGATTCGGTGAACGTCCTGCAAAAATACGTCGGCGGCGAAGATTCGATTCCGCGCCTGTCGAAATTAAATTCCGGCGAATGGGCGCGAATAAAATCCCGTGCAAAAAAAGCCGTCGAAGATATTGCCGAAAAACTTTTGGAAATTTACGCCAAGCGGGAAACTTCAGAGGGTTTCGCCTTCGCTGAGGACGACGACAGCCAAATTGAGTTCGAGCGAAAATTTCCTTATGAGGAAACGCCGGATCAGTTGTGCGCCATTCACGAAGTCAAAGCCGACATGGAAAGTCCGCGCCCGAT
>CAJOFG010000057.1:1141-10356 GCA_905233965.1 uncultured Selenomonadaceae bacterium | reverse complement strand
TCGCGATTCGTGCGGCGTACAAGGCGGCGATGAACGGAAAGCAGGTTGCGATTCTTGCACCGACGACGGTTTTGGCTCTGCAACATTATCAAACTTTTTCGGAGCGGCTCGCCGGATTTTTGCCGACGGTCGATTTGGTTTGCCGATTCCGTTCGCCGAAAGAACAACGGCTGACTTTGCAAAAAGTTCGCGCCGGGCAAGTCGATATTTTAATCGGGACACATTCGATTTTAAATTCAAAAGTCGCGTTCAAAAATTTGGGACTTCTCATCATTGACGAAGAGCAACGATTCGGAGTAAAGCAAAAGGAAAAAATTCGTTCGCTCTCCGCCGGCGTTGACATTCTCGCAATGAGTGCAACGCCCATTCCGCGAACGTTGCATATGTCGCTGGTGAGTGCGCGGGATATGAGTTTGATAACGACACCGCCCGCCGACAGATTCCCGGTGCAAACTTACGTTATCGAGGACGACGACGCGATTATTGCGGAGGCGATGCGCCGGGAAATTCGACGCGGCGGACAAATTTATTTTATCTGCAACCGGATTGATATGATTGATTCGATGAGTGAACGGCTGATGAATTTGGTTCCCGAAGCGAAAATCCGGACGGCGCACGGCAGACAGTCGGATATTTTTTTGGAAAATGTCATGGCGGATTTTTACGAAGGAAAATTCAACGTCCTGCTGTCCACCACGATTGTTGAAAACGGTTTGGACGTGCCGAACGCGAACACGATAATTATTTACGACGCGGACAATTTCGGGCTGTCGCAACTTTATCAAATGCGCGGCAGGGTCGGGCGTTCGCATAAGCCGGCGTTTGCTTACTTCGTCCACCGGGCGATGAAAGTTTTGAGTGAAACGGCGGAAAAAAGATTGCACGCGATGAAAGAATTTGCCCGGCTCGGCGCGGGATTTAAAATCGCGATGAGGGATTTGGAAATTCGCGGCGCGGGAAATTTACTCGGCGCACAACAGCACGGACATATTGAAAGCGTCGGCTTTGAAATGTACCGGCAACTTTTGGAGGAAGCGGTTGCGAAATTGCAGAATCGTTCGCCGGAAAAAATTGAGCCGGAGCCGGAAATTTTTATTTCGGTCGAGGCTTACATTGACGACAAATATATTTCGGATTCCGGAAACAAGATTGAAATTTATCGTCGCCTTTCGGTTGTCCGGGACGACGCGGAGATAAAAGATATTTTCGTAGAATTGACGGACAGATTCGGCAAGCCGACTGAGCCGGTTAAAAATCTTCTGCGCATTGCCCGGATAAAATGTTTGGCGAAAAAAATCGGCGTTAAAACTCTCCGACAAAATAATTTTCGTCTGGAAATTTCTTTCGGCGCGTCTGCAAAAATTTCTCCGGTCGGCTACAACGAGTTGAAAAAAATTTTTAAAAACCGGTTCAAAGAGTTCAAAAATTCTCGCGATATTTTTATCGACTTGCAAACCAAAAAGGATATTTTGAAAACGCTTACCGACGTTCTGAAAAATTTGAGCCGTTGAATTTTTTTTCGCGCTTGAAATAAGTATGCAAATGCGTTATAATCCCCCCCGTAATTCTTGACACCAAAACTGGGAGGTAATTTTTAATGAGTATTTTTAAAACCTTTAAATCTCGTAAGATTACAAAAATTTTGTGCGCCGCAGTTGCCGGCGGTATGCTCTTCTTCGGCAGCGGCGATGCTCTTGCCGCAGACAGTTCCGCGGCGGCAAATTTCAGATCTTCCTACATTGACACTCCGACCGACAATCGTCCTTTCAGACAGACGATTACTTTCTTCGGCGGCACGGTTTTTAAAGCCGACATCACTTCCACCGGACAAATTCTGAACGATTCTTCCTTGAGAATGTACGGCAATATCGATTGGTCTTACACGAACCCGAATACCAAACAGACGGATAATCTTCAAATTCCGTTCTATGTCGCGCAAACCGGCAAAAATGACATGACGATTTATGTACAGCGCGGAACTTCTTGGGGAAAAATGACTTTGCCGAATGTTTTCGTCGCGCTCGCCGAAACTTTGAAGACGAACGATCCCTCCACGCTTCAAGCAAACGTTAAAGGCGTTCAGTCTGTCGAAATGTTCCGGGACACCGCAACTCAACAGATTATGAAAGTTACGATTGACGGAAAATATATTGCCGACATCATTCAGAAAAATGAATCCTCAGATGCAAATACAACTTTCGTTCGCAATTTGAAAAAATCTTTGCAGACCGAAAACGTCGTTTGCACCTGGACTGTTGACAAGGAAACTCACCAAACGATTACGGCTGTGTTCGAGTTGACCGACTTGATCAGAAGTTGTGCGAAAAATGTTTTGGAAGATTCGGCAGCCGGCAAAGTTGTTCTCGCCGATGAGGAAAGAAACCTTCTTGACGCGATAGGATATTACAGCGTGTTCCATTACTCCGTGAGCTATTACAAACCCGGCGAAACGGTTAATTTGTCGATGCCGGCCGGCGCGGTCGATGCCCCGACAAATAACAAAATGTTCAGCGACTTGTTAGGAGACATGACTCAAGTCGTGCAGAGATAAAAAAATTTTTCCCGGACAAAAAAATTTTCCCGCCCGATTTTTTTTCGGAGCGGGATTTTTTATTTTTTCAAATCAATCAGCGTGTAAAAAAGTTCCGTCGAATAGTGCCAATGCTTTTTCAAATATTCCAGCGTGAAAATTTCAAACTTGTGTCCGTGCGTTATCCGGTGAGCGAATCGCCCCGCCAAGTCGATAATGTCTTGCCGCGTCAAATTTTCTTTCAAAACTCCCGCCATGCACATTAACGCAAATTCAAAAACTTTAAACAGCGTCACGAAGAAAAACCAATTTTGCATTAAAGAGCCGGGGATACGGCAGGGATAAATTCCGGTGAAAAGATTATGGACGACGTAATTTTCCAAAAGTGTCGGGTACGGTTCGAGGACAAATTTTTCGTAGGCGGAAAAAATTTCTTCGTAAATCTCTTCGACTTCCTCCGGCGGTTTTGAAACGGTATCGACCATTCCGAATGCTTGCCCGACGTATTGAATAAAATTTCTCTGACGTGTCGAGTAGTAAGTCACCGCATTGTTGAAAAGTTCCTCCGTCAGCGAAAACATGAATTGCAGATATAATTTTTTGTAAAACTCCGCATTGTGAAAATTTCTTTCCATTCGCGCAAAAAATTCCGGTGTCTTGAAAATTTCGCCGAACTCTTTCACAACTTCCGGCGTCAATTCGTTCAGCCGGTAATCAATCATCGACATCATAACGCCGGTAATCGCCAGCCGCATATTGAGCGAAAATTTTCTGTTCTGCAACATCTCCGTACAAATTCCCTGAATGAACAGCAAAACATTTCGCGCCGTCATTCCGTTGAGCGGGTAATAGGAGAGCGAGCCGGTTCTCTTAGTCCGCAACATCAGACTGCGAAATTTCATCGTTTCCGGATTGAACAAAACGGATTCGGCGGCGACCGGACAAGTCAGACTCAAAGTCCTTATCGAAATTTTTCCGACAATGCAAACCCGGTAAGGAAAATCGACGCAAACGTCCGGCAAAAAATCATCGCCCAATTTTTCTTGCAACAGGCAGGAATAATCTTCGCAAAGCATCGGACAAGTCGCATTTTCCAATTTCATGCCGTAAACATTCAAGTCCGGCATCCAAACGCAACTGTCCAAAATTTTCGTCCTGAGCTCCCGGTCTTGAATGTCCCGATATTTCAAATGCATTTGCTTATCCACGTCCACCCGGAAACCGGTGCAACATTGCGCCCGGCAAATTTCCGGCTTGCATGAAAATTTTGCAACGTAATCCGGTTCCAGGCACGGAAAATTTTTTTCTGTCTCTGCCATATCGTCCCGCCTTTAAAAAAAGGGAACCGAAATTTTTGCTTTCGGTTCCCGAAAAAATTTTTTATCGTCGTAAATTTTTATTTGCCGAAATAACGTTTGAGCAATCCCGCGAAACCTTTTCCGTGACGCGCTTCATCTTTCGCCATTTCGTGAACTGTGTCGTGAATCGCATCGAGATTCAATTCTTTTGCAAGTTTCGCCAAATCTTTTTTGCCCTGACACGCTCCGTGTTCAGCGGCGACACGTTTTTCCAAATTTTCTTTCGTCGATGCGGAAAGAACTTCGCCGAGCAACTCCGCAAATTTGCAAGCGTGTTCTGCCTCTTCGAGAGCGTAACGACGAAAAGCTTCGCCGATCTCCGGATAACCTTCGCGATGGGCAACGCGACTCATTGCGAGATACATTCCGACTTCGGTACATTCGCCGTTGAAATTTTGACGAAGACCTTCGATAATTCTTTCGTCAACGCCTTTTGCAACTCCCACAACGTGTTCGTCGGCAAAAACCAATTCGCCTTCAGCCTGTTTAACGAATTTGTCGGCAGGAGCTTTGCACAACGGACATTCTGCCGGCGGAGCATCTCCTTCGTGAACGTAACCGCAAACACTGCAAACATACTTTGCCATAGTAAAACCCTCCTAAAAAAAATACGCCTGTAAGTACCGGGATTTTAACATGAAAAAAAATTTTTTTCAACACCGGCTTTTTTTTCCGGCGTGAAAATTAAACCGGGTTGAACAGTGGAAGAGCAAATAAAAATTTTTGTAATAATTTTTTTCCTCGTGCGTATATATGAGTGAAAACAAAAGCTGAAAAACATTGAACCCTCCCAAAAAAATTCATCTCCAAATAAAAAAATCCCCGCCGATTTTAAAATCAGAACGGGGAATTATTTTTTTGTACGGAGCCGGCGAAAAAAAGCTTGCAAAAAATCAAAAAGACAAATATAATGTCAAAAAGTCGAGGTGATTTATTATGGTCAACAATAAAGCCGATACGATAGAAGAATTTATTCTTCGGCGATTGTCCGAACAAAATGACGGGCAGGTTGAATTGAAAAGGACGGAGCTTGCCGACGAAGCCGGTTGCGTGCCGTCTCAGATAAGTTACGTTTTAAATACCAGGTTCACTCACGACAGAGGTTTTATCGTCGAATCCCGGCGCGGTCTCGGCGGCTACATCAAAATCACGGTGGTTGAAGATACCGAACTGAAAAAACAAAATTTATACGACACCATGATGCAAGATATAACTGCCGAAACACCTTTTGAAGCCGTGAAAAATATGTTTGATTTTCTGCTGAAAAATAATATAATCAGTCGAAGGGAAACGGGTATTCTCGCGGGGATCACGTCGAATCTGTACCAATCCGAAGCGGCGGGACAAATGAGCGCGGAGGAAAGAGCAAAACTTGTTCGCTCCGTATTCCCGATTTTGGCGAAAATTACTTGACGAGAAAAAAACTTTTATAAATAAAATTAAGGAGGTGACTTAACCGGTTTTGAGAAAAAATTTTTTTCAAAGCCGGTTTTTATTGTCATGCTGAAAAAAACGAAAATCCTCTGCACACAGGGACCGGCAACCGACGCGCCCGGAATCATCGATCAACTTATCGAAAACGGAATGAATTGCGCCCGGTTCAATTTTTCGCACGGAACGCACGAGGAACACAAAAAGAGAATCAATGCGGTTAAAGCTGCGGCGAAGAAGGCAGACAAAATTATTTCCCTCATCTTGGACACGAAAGGTCCGGAAATGCGGCTCGGCGAATTTAAAGACGGTGAAGTTCAACTGACTGCCGGAAAAAAATTCGTCCTCACTTACGATGACACGCCCGGAGATGAAACTCACGTTTCGGTCAGCCACAAAAAACTTTATACCGAAGTCAAACCCGGAAATAAACTTTTGCTCAGCGACGGTCTTGTCGAATTGATGATTGACGAAATTAAAGGCAAAGACATTCACACGACGATTTTAAATTCCGGCAAAATGAGTACCCGGAAACGTGTTGCCGCTCCCGGAGTTGCTCTCGGTCTGCCGGCAATTTCAAAGCAGGACGAAAAAGATATTATTTTCGGAATCAAAAACGATATGGACTTCGTCGCGGCAAGTTTCATTCAGCGCGCCTCCGACGTGGAAGAAATTCGCAAACTCATTGCCGACAACGGCGGACACATGGAAATCATTCCGAAAATTGAAAATCTCGCCGGCGTCGAGAACATCGACGAAATTATTGCCGTTTCAGACGGAATCATGGTTGCACGCGGAGATTTGGGCGTTGAAATTCCGGCGGAAGAAGTTCCTATTATTCAAAAGGATATTATCAAAAAATGTAACCGTGTCGGCAAGCCGGTTATCGTCGCAACGCAAATGCTCGAATCCATGACGACGAATCCGCGCCCGACTCGTGCGGAAGTTTCCGACGTGGGCAACGCGATTTTGGACGGAGCCGACGCAATCATGTTGAGCGGCGAAACCGCAAGCGGAAAATATCCGGTTGAGGCTGTCGCGACGATGAGTCGAATTGCAAAGAGAATTGAGGACGCGCTGGAGTACAAAACAATTTTCGCGAACAAGGGCATCAACAGAAAATATTCTCACACGGACGCGATCGCCCATGCTACGGTGCAAATTGCTTACGAGTTGAACGCCGCCGCAATTCTCACGCCGACCAAGTCCGGTTATACGACGCGTGTCCGCAAGCGTCGATTATCGCTTTTGCGCCGAATCAGCAGGTTGCCCGGCATTTGAATTTGCGCTGGGGTGTTGCCGCCGTTCCGGGCGTTCCCATTTTGGAGGAAGAGGAGTTGACGGAGTTTGCGAAGAAAAATGCACTTGAGCGCGGACTCGTTCAATCCGGCGACGTCGTCGTCATGACTGCCGGAATGAAGTACGGTACCGGCGGCACAAGTTCGATTCGCCTGCATACGATTTAAAATTTTAATCAACTTTGAAAATTTCGGAGCGGAAAATTTTTTCGACGAAGTTTTCCACTCGTTTATTTGGAGGGAAAAATTTTGAGCACGAACAAAATTCTGAGAGAGAAAAAACCTTTGGTGCATTGCATTACAAATTACGTCACGGTAAACGATGTCGCAAATTCAATTCTTGCAATCGGCGGTTCACCGATTATGGCGGACGACGAAAGCGAAGTCGAAGAAATTGCCGGGCTTGCAAATGCGCTCGTCATAAATATCGGCACGCTCAACCGGCGAACGATTAAATCAATGGTGAAAGCCGGCAAGGCGGCGAACGACAAAAATATTCCGGTTATTTTGGATCCGGTCGGTGCGGGTGTTTCTTCTCTCCGGAATGAGGCGGTTAAAAATCTTTGGCGCGAAATTAAATTCTCCGTCATTCGCGGCAACCTTTCCGAAATTGCTTTTTGTGCCGGCGAACAAGCTTCGACGCGCGGCGTAGACTCCGGAGCGATTGACGACGAAAAATTTTCTGCAAAAGAGGTTGCCAAAATCGCGGCGAAAACTTTTGAATGTGTCGTCTGCGTGACCGGCGCGGAGGATATAATCACGGACGGAAAAAAATTTGCGTTCGTTCAAAACGGCGTACCGGAAATGAGCAAGGTTACCGGTACCGGCTGTATGCTCTCCGGAATTATCGGCGCGTATGCCGGAGCGAACGAAAAAATTTTTGACGCGACGGTTGATGCGGTTGCGTCGATGGGAATTGCCGGAGAATTTTCTTTCCAAAATTACGGCGAAGTCGGTACCGGAAGTTTGCGGCTCGGAATAATCGACGTGTTGAGCAAAATTGACGACGATATTCTTTTCGAGGCGGCAAAAATTCGCCGGGAGGAATGAGAATGTTAAAAAAAATTTTTTTCGCGCTGACCGGAATAATTATTTTGTTCGGCGCGGCAAATTTTTTTCCCGGCGAAAATTCCGGAGTGTCCGGCGAAAATTCCGAAGTCACGAAACCTGAATCGGTCACGCCGGTTAAAACCGTTTCGGCAGAACCGGTTGCTCCGAACGCCGAAGAACT
The DNA here is from genome assembly GCA_905233965.1 of uncultured Selenomonadaceae bacterium. Taxonomy (GTDB): domain Bacteria; phylum Bacillota; class Negativicutes; order Selenomonadales; family Selenomonadaceae; genus Quinella. The sequence goes on along the minus strand of CAJOFG010000057.1, from coordinate 2,508 downwards.
CAAGCCGCCGATTGTCGAAAAATTTTTGCCGCAGTCGGATTATCGCGAACAACTCACCCGGCAATATGCCGAACTTCATTACGGAATGTCGATAACGGAAATTGAGCCGCAAGCGGTTGTCGTTCATTGGACGGCGGGTTCGACTTGGGAATCGGCTTACTACACTTTTTACGACGACACACGCGGTGACGGCACGGTTAATGTTTCGTCGCATTACATCATCGACAAGGACGGGACGATTTATCAGTTGACTTCCGAAACTCATTTGAACCGTCACGCAATCGGTTACAACTGGTGCGCGATAGGAATAGAGAACGTCGGCGGAGTCGGCAACGCGGAGGATTTGACTTACGAACAACTTGTCGCGAACATAAATTTGATTCGCTACCTGCACAAAAAATATCCGACGATTGAATTTGTTTTCGGACATTATCAGCAGGTTGTCGCCCGTGCAAGCGGATTGTACATTGAAAATGTTCCGGGTTATCATTCGGTGAAACCGGATCCGGGTTGGACTTTCATGCACGGCTTGGAAGATAATTTGAAAGGCGACGGCTTGAAATTTTTCCCGATTGAAGTTTATGACGGCTGAAAATTTTTGACGAGGTGAAAATTTTTTGAAATTGCCGCAATGCGAAATTTTTTCTTCTCCCGCCGACTCGGGGCGGGAATTTTTATTCGTTGCCGGAGGAAGGAAACCGAATTTGAATTGGTTTTCAAAAGTCGCGGCGGGGAAAAAAATTTTCTGTATCGACAAGGGGATTGAAATTTGTCATGCGCTTAAACTTTTGCCGGAATATTTAATCGGGGATTTCGACAGCGCGGAAAAAAATTCTCTCGATTGGGCGAAGGAAAAAAATATTCCCGTCGAACGTCACCCGGTCGAAAAAGATTTTACCGATACGCAACTTGCAATTTTTTTCGCCGAACGGTTGAAAGAAAATTTTTCCTGCATCGTTACCGGAATTTTCGGCGGACGTTACGACCACCTTTTCAGCACGATTTTTTCCTGCGCCCGGTCGAACAGAAAAATTTTTCTCGCCGACGAACGCGAAATTATTTTTTACATTCGCGACGGTGAAAGCACGGAAATAAAATTTTTTGAAAAACCGGTTGCCGTTTCGCTCCTGCCGATTACCGGTCTTTGCGAAGGCGTGACGATAAAAAATGTTCGCTGGGAATTGGACGGCGCGACGCTCGAACAAAATTTTCCGAACGCGATAAGCAACAAAATTTCCGGCGACGAAATAAAAATAAGCGTCCGCAAAGGAACGCTTGCGATTTATTTTTGTTTCCGCGAAGATTGACTTCGGAAGTTGATATACGTTGTTAAGGCGTGTTGGTAAAGACGAACGTACGCCGATAAC
>CAJOFG010000057.1:0-1123 GCA_905233965.1 uncultured Selenomonadaceae bacterium | reverse complement strand
CTTGAAATATGTACGATATTCCTGCGAAATTTTTCCTCGTCGGACGAAAAAATTCCACGTCACGTCGCACATTCTTACTTTACCAACACACCCTAAAATTTTTAATCGTCTTGACCGGAGCGATCGCGGCGGCAATAATTTTTTTCGTCCCGCCGGTGAAAGATTTGGGTGAGGCGGCGAAAATAATTTTAAACTCAAAACAAAAAGGCAAGACCGAATTTTGAAGTCTTGCCTTTGTTAATTTCATCATGGTGCGTCCGGCCCGATTCGAACGGGCGACCTCCGGCTTAGAAGGCCGTTGCAATATCCGCTTTGCTACGGACGCTTTTCAAAAAAATACTTGCCTTCGCAAGCCTTAGGATTGTAACTCTTTTTTTTGCGTTTGTCAAATCATTGTACACGTCCGACCTCAGAATTTCAAAGAGGCTTTCAACTTCTTAAAATCAATGTCGGTTTTAATCTCCGGGTGCTTTTGAAAATAATTTTGGTGTTCTTCGCCGGCGGGAGAAAATTTTGTCAGTCGTCCGGCGGCAACGTAACATTTCCGCGCAAATTTCGGATTGTGATTCGGATCGTTCACCGTGAGCATTGCACCGGTTGCGGCGGGTTGTTTTCCTCTGTTCGCGATAAAATTCATGTGCAATTCGATTTGCGGCTCGTCCTCCGCGCTCGAAGAATAAACGCCCAAATTATTTTCCGCGTAAGGATTCAGCACGTTGAAAAGTACGTCCATGAGCATTGACAGATCCATTTTTTTCGGATTGAATTCAATTTCGACTCCGGGAAAATTTTCGACAGTGCGCGGCTCCGGATTGACTTGGCTTATCACGTTTCGTGCGTCGATGTACCCGGCAGTGACTTTCAAAATTCCCGGCAAGTCGGTAAATAATTCTTGCAGTTCGTGAAAATCTCCGCCGCTGAAATAAATTTTTTTCGTGTACAAATTTTTCACCTCACGTTGAATTTTTTTCCAAACCTTCGATAAACTCGTTAAACATTGCGCTGAATTTTGCCGCGCCTTGCAAATTCAGATGTGACGAATCGTAAAAATCATCGTCGGTAAACCCCGTCAACTTCCCGCCGTCAAAAAATTTTGTGCCGGAATGTTTTTTCATCGCCGCTC
>CAJOFG010000056.1:6150-14099 GCA_905233965.1 uncultured Selenomonadaceae bacterium | reverse complement strand
CGCTTACTATATTTGTATTCTCGCATACCTTTAAAGAGTGGAGCGATAACCGCCCATTGCGAATCAGTTAAATCTGTTGAATATGCTTTTCTGTTTAAAGTATCTTTTTTCATAATTGTATTTTAACTCAATTTCTTTGTGAAAACAACCTCTGAATTTATCGCCGTCGCCGATTTGAGTTGTAATCAACATTTTAATCACACTCCAATAATTTTTAATATCGCCGGCTTGACCTTTCGAAATATTCGCCGTGTTAATTTCGGTCGTCGCCGTGTTGTCGATAACCGTTATCCCCGTGCCTATTTCCTCCGTTTCGGCTTTCCCGCCGTCGGTTTCGGTCGCTCCGTTTTTTCCCGCCGCGTCCTGCGATGCGTTCGGGAGCGATTCGGTTTTCTGATTTACCCGCCGGACTTGAACGAAAGAAATTTGCACCGAATAACAATATCCGTTTTCGACGTTGCGCGGTAAAGGTGCGTTCGTCATCAGCATTTCTTTATAAATCGCGTCAACCAATTTGATTGTGACGGGTTCGCCTTTTTTGTAAATTTTTTGAAGTTCGGTCAGCCTGTTTTGATAATTTTCGCCCTCTTTGAACCAAGTTACCGGCGTGGGCGTGAATAAAACCGTCATGTTCAAGGTCAAAGGCTTTCTCGAAACGTGGTCGGCAACGGCGAATCCGTCTTCGACCGGATTTTCCGTAACTTCGCTTGCAAAAGTCAATTCACGTTCGACTACGACATCGCATTTCAAATCGCCGATTGTCGCCGCCTCTTTCAAATCGTATGTCAGTTTCGGGCGTTGCTCCATTTTCTTTTGCTCGGTAACTTTTTTCTTCGTCTTTTTCAAAAGTTCGTTCAGCCCGATTGATAATCCCACATTTATCGCTGATGTTATCGCCATTGCGCTCACCTTCTTTCAAGTTACGGCTGAGGTATAACGCTGTTTGTATAACTCGCCGCTTGCGTCGGAGTGTAACCCGTAACATAATTTGTCTGAGTAAAATTGCTTGTGTTGTACGACGCTCCGAAATTTCCGCTTGCGCTCAAACTTGCGCCTGATGCTTTATCAGATAATCCTATTAAGTTTTGGAACCAACTTATAGCCTCTTGCACTGCCGAAATAACTCCGCCTATCGCACTTGCAACAGCGTTTACAACTCCGGCTATCGCGCCGAAAGCCGCAACTCCGATGTCCCAAAGAATTTTTATTACTCCGACCAAAACGCCGCCGATAAATTCACCTATCGCCATTAAAATGGTTTTTATCAAATCTATTGCGGGTTGAAGTGAAATCCAAGCGGCTTGTAATTGTGCTATCGCCGCCTCAATCTCCGGCATACATGAAATAATTTTTCAATTCGTCCCAATGCTCGTAGACGTAATAAATCACAGAGCCTATCGCCGCGATTATCGCGACAACCGGAGCCGCCGCCGCCGCAACGCCGGCTAAAGATGTTCCGACAACACCCAACGCCGCCGAAAGTCCTCCGCTGAGAAATGCAGAAAACGCCGTCGCTATCGTTCCGCCGATTCCGGTAAAAATTCCGACAAGTCCTCCGAACGCTCCGCTTATCACTCCGCCTATCGCAGAAAATATCGGAGCAAGTCCGGTCAGTCCGCTGATTAAAATTCCGACCGCGCCCAAGCCGGTAAGCAAAACTCCCGCCGCTCCGGCTACAGCCAAAATCACTCCTACAAGTTCTTGATTATTTTCGACGAAGTTTGCGATACTTTCGACAAGCGGCATAAATCCTTCGACAAGTTGATTGATGACGGGCAAAAGTGAGCCGCCCAAATTCGTGCCGATGACATTAAAATTATTTTCCAAAAGTTGCAAAGAATTTTCTGTCGTTGCGGCTCGTGCGTTGTATTCGCCTTCCATACTGCCGCCCCAACCGTTTTCGCCGGTTCTGTTTGCGTCGGTAACCAAGCCGAAATTCTTTTCGAGCGTATCCAAAGAAGTAAGCAAAGGCGCGATGCTTTTTATTGATTCTTTTCCAAATGCGTCAGTCAAAACCGCCGCACGTTCCGCTTCCGGCAATTTCGATAAAGCGGTGAACACGTCCATGATTGCGCCTTTTGCGTCGCCTTGCATACGTTCCGCCAATGCTTTTGTGTCAAAACCGAGTTGCGCAAAAGCCGCCGCTTGTGACTTCGTGGCAGATTCACCCGCGCTGAGTGCCAACAATAAATTTTGAACGCCCGTAGCCGCAACTTCCGGAGGAGAACTGTTGAGCATTGTCGCACCCAAAGCGGCAAGGTCTCCTTCTGCCATACCCGCAACTTTACCGAGTGCGCCGACACGATTTAAAACTTCGGTAATTTTCGGGGCAGATGCCGTGGTTTTATTGCCCAAAAAATTTACTTTGTCGGCAAGTTCGAGAACAGATTCTTGCGACATACCGAAAGCCGTCCTCCATTTTGCCATAGTTTCACCGGCTTCTTCGGCGGTTATGTCAAAGGCAATTCCCATTTTTGCCGCGTCTTTCGCAAAGTCAACCAAATTTCCGTCAATGCCGGCTTGCCCCGCCGCCGCGACAATCGACGCAAGTCCTTCCTGCGTCATTGGAATTTCCCGTGACAAATTTTGAATGTCTTTGCGTATTTTTTTAAGTCCGTCCGGGTCTAAATCAAGAACCTTGTTGACATCAGCCATAACGCTTTCAAAGTCTATGGCTTGCTTTATCGCAAAGCCTATCGGCGCGGTTATCGCCGCTCCCGTCATCATCATGTCGCCGCTTCGGTCTGTGAAAGCTTGAAGTCGTCCACCCCCGGAACCTCCGCCGCCGTTTCGGATTATTCCTCCGCGAGTGCCGCCTCCGTTGTCGGGGTCGTGTCCTCCTCCCCCGCCGCCGCCACTGCCGCCGGGACTTCCCGCACCGCGATTATTGTTGCCGGAAATATTTCCTTTGACAAAAACTCTGTCGGCGTGTGCGACGCGGATATTTCGGATAGCGTTCAAAAGTCCGGCGTTTGAACCGGTCGGTGTTGCGCCGTGACTGATATTGCTCCGGATATTTATTTCTCCTCCGGAAGAACGCAGGGAATTTAACTGCGTTTGCAAACGACGAACGGACGCAGACGCTCGCGTAATGTCATTTTGCATATTTCGGAAAGGGGTGCTTATCGTGTTGCCCGAATTTAGCCGCTCCAAATTGCGTTTCAAATTTTGTATCGCATTTTCCGCACGAGCCACACTCGAATTGTCAAGTTTGAATTTTACCGAAGTTGCCAGTTCTCTTACCGCTCCGGACATCTACCGCCACCTCCCTTTCGATTTATGCTTGTCCGTCAAATCTTTTTCGGCAAAATATCTCACGTCATCAACCATATCAAGATAATTGTTTATCTCTGCAAGTTCGGCAAGATTTACTTCGCCGGTCATAACATCGCGCCAAGTCACGATTCCTCTGTCGATTGCGCGGTAGATAATTGTTTTTCTCTCAAACTCTCTGCGAAGTTTGCCCGGAAGATTGATTTTATCTCGTCTATTCCTTGTGCAAATCCAGCCGGGATTCCGCAGAGTTTCCGAAAATCCAAAAAATTTACCTCCGCAACCTTTATCATCAAAATCACCAAGTCCAAATATCTGCCGGTAAAAAGCGTGTCGATTGTCGATTCATCGAGCCGACGATAATTTTTTCTGTCGCCGGTACTTCCCGCGTCAACCGCGATATAGTCCGGACGCAGGAGCATTTTTGAAAGTTGCTCCAATTTTTCTCCGTCAAGATTTTCCGCAAGCAACATCAAGCCGCCGCTCAGTCCTTCGAGAAAATTGTTTGAGTTGGAAGTACCGACAGCCGCGCCGCCGAGAGCGGGGAGAATTATTTTTTGCAACTCTCCCATAACTCTCAAGCCTTCAAACGGCGGAAACTGCTGGACGAAAAAAGTATCTGCGCCGAGTTTAATTTCCGTTCGTTTGTCGTGTATGCTCATCAGTCATTACCTCCGAGTATCGGGTCGTTTACCTGTCCTGTGTCAAGCACCCATTCCATTGTGTCAATCGTTCTGCCTCGTCCGCCTTCGGGGAAGTTTTGAACCCAAGCTTGCTCGGCAAAAAACATCGTCGCTCCGGACAAATCCTTAATCATCAGCGGCAACATACCCGCGCCGGTTTTTCTGTCGATGTTGTACATTTCGCTGAAGTATTCGTTGCTCTTTGAACTCGTCGCAAGACTTATCGTAACTTCAAAAGTTTCATTCGGGTCAATCGAACGTCCGACTTCACCGTCCGCACCGACGTATTTTTGAAATCCTTCGCCGGAAGGTGCAATCGAAACGATAGAATCATCGGCAAAACCGGTAATCTGTTTCGCACCGAAAATTATGATATGTTTTTTCGGGTCGTAAGTTAAAACTCCCCCGCCGAATCTTTGAATATCGAATTTCATTTTCAACCCTCCGTTTCCGCAAAGAGATTTTCATAAGTCAACGAGCCGCGAATTTCGACGACGTGAATCGCTCCGGCAAGACGCGCCGTAAATTCAACGTCCTCCAAAATTCTGCTTGCCTTTTGTCCCGCCGAAATATCCGATGCCAAAGGTACTTCAATTACGAATCCGAGATTTTTGTTTCCGGACGAATCGTATTCGGTCGGTGCAATTCCTCCGCGTTTTTGTCCGAGTTCAAGCGCGGCGCGAAGGTGCGCTTCGATTATCGCGATACCTGCGTCGGTGTAAGGAATTTTGTTGTTGTTCACAAGCGCGTCGAAAATTCTTGTCTGTGCTTCTTCCTGCAACCAATCTCTGAAACGAATAACATCAATCCATTCACCCGCCGCAACTTTGCCGTTTTGCGAAATGGTGACGTTTCTGAATTTCTCGAAAGTATTTCCGTTTTTGCCGAAAATTGCTTGTGCCGAAGTTTCCGACAAATCGTCCGCAATAACTCCGGAAAGTTTTTTGTTCGCCCAAGTTTCGCCGCCCGGAAGAATCGAAAAACATCTTGCCATGAGAGCGCACTCCGGATAATCCGAATCGGCTGTCGCATGATAAAACCAAAAAGTCCGGTAATAATTGTTCATCATTAACAGACTTCCGGTATCGCTGTAATCACCTTTGATTTTCGCGGCATCTTCGGCAATCGCAGTTCCGAAAAGTTTTGTGTGCGCCTCAGCCCAAGCCGCCATAGCCAAAATATCTTCCTGCTTGCGGCTCGTAAGCATAATGCCGTAAAAGTCGTCGTCCTCTTCCAAAATCGCGTTCATGGTGGCGGCGATTGTTTCCGTACTCGAACCTTGCGCCATGTTCAAATTGTCCGTGACTTGCAAAGCGTAAGTTTCACCCGTCCGCGCAGAAATTTTCAAAGTCGTTTCGTCAATCGTTGCGGTTATGTCTGCGTTTGCGTCAGCCGAAATCGTATTTGCCAACTCGGTCAAAATTGCCGTCGCGTCCGTCGAACCGTTGTTCACGAAAGTGTACGGTGTTGCAACCGTCGAAGAATCGGCGGCTCTCGTCAAAACCGTTATCGTGTAAGTTCCCGCCGGCAAAATTTGTGCGACGTTTATTTCGTTGCCGCACAAGCGTCTTCCGATTTTTACTTCACGCGGTTTCGGTGTCTGACTGAAATAATCTTGCGCCGCCAAATACAACGGGTCATTCCCCGAAAAACCGGCTGAAGTCATTTCGTCGATACTCCGATAAGTCGTAACTCTTTCGAGCGTGTGAGTGTGTTCGCCGACAATCAATCCGGTTGAAAAACCTTCGCGGCTTATCCCGGTAGTGTTCAGCGAAATTTGCACATTCACAATCCGTTCGATATTTGCCATGTCATTCACCTCTTATCTTAAAATCAAAAAGCACGGCTCCCGTGTAGTCGTCAACCGTGCCGTCCGTTTTTAAATTCCCGTGTACAAGTGCGTTGATTTTTTTCACGCCTTGCATCGGCTCATTAACTTTGTCGCCGATAATAATTTCGCCGCTCGTCGAAGTCGAATCGCCGCCGGCAATCGTCGAAGTCGAACTGCCCGTCCGGCTGTTGATATTGACTTGTTCAATCGCGCCGGTTTGAATTTCGTATTCGGAATTGAACCGGACAAACAATTCGACGACAGCCCGATATTCGTAGACCTGCCCTTCAAACATATCCGTAATGTCGAGGACGTTTGAATTGTCGAACACGGCGATTTTTTCCGAAAAGCATTTATCGACAATCGCCGGATTTTCAAGTCCGCGAACGAGTTTCTGCAACTCATGCGACGGGTCAATTTCGGTTTTCGTCCCCGCGAAATATTGCACTTCGAGATTTATTCTCTGCGGCGTGACGATTAACTTCACGTCGTCAACTTCGGTGTCACGAATTTCCGGCTGTGCTTCCTGCTCCATGCCGTAAAGCCGAATTAAGACGTATGGCGTTTTTTGTCGCGGCATCGCATTTTGATAAGCCCAAATAACTTTGTTGAGCGGCAACTCCAAAATTTCGGCGATTATGTCATGTAGAAATTTCTTCTGCCTGTCCTTCATCGCTGTCAATCTCCCTGAAAATTGCTTTGTAATGATTTATGACGTTGCTCTGCCATGTTTCGCAACGGATACAACGCCATAATCTTCCCCGCCACTCCAAAACGTCAGCCTCGATACCTTCCCTCATCGGGTAAAGTTCGACGGACGCATAAACTTTAACCAAGTCGGCTGTCCTCCCGCCTTGCGGCTCGTAATCGGTGTATTCCTGAAGATTTACCGGTTGCACCGACGCATAAACGGGCAAATTGATATAATTTCCCGCGTCGTAACAGCCGTCCTCATTCACCGCGCCCGTTATCTTTCGGCGGATTGTGTGAATCGTTCTGAAACTGCTCATCTCATTCAACCTCGTAAGCTATGGACGATTTTAATTTTCCTTTGTCGATAAGCGGCTTGTCGTGTCCCTTCTTGCGAATTGTTGACGGAGCGTTCGGAGCAAGTAAAGATTTATTTCCGATAACGTCCCGAATATTTTCGACCATTTCGTTGCCGAGAATTGAAAAATTCGGATTGTATTTCGCCAAAACCTTATCGACAATCCGCTCCGATTCATTCAGCCACGTCGTCTTGTGTTTGTCGGTCGCAATTCGCAAAAACGGACGGGAAGGTATGCGGGAAGTCCCGAACTCGTTGTAAATCGCAACATCGACAAGCGAAGTGCCGTTCGGTTCTTTACCCGCATTTTTCAAAATTCCCGCTTTAACCGTTTTTCCGTCCAACTCCCGGAGGTTGCGGAGAATTTGATTAAAACCCAAATCTCTGTCCGTTACCGTACCCATGAATATCAAATCCTTTCCGCACCGCAGCCGGGATTATGCACATTGCGCGAAGTTGCAAAAACATTTTCCCGAATAAAGTTTTGTCGAAGAGTGCGTCCGGGTCGTCCGAACTCGACGATACAGCCGTACTGCCGTAACTTCGTTGAAGGTCGCCCTCTTTTTCCGAAGTGATACCGCCGCCGACAACTTTTCCGCCGCTTACTCCGGTTGTTCCGTCGCCGTCACTCTCACTCAAAACTTCAAGCGCAATGTAATGAGCGACAAGCAACGCCACAGCCCTCTGCCAATATTGTCCGAATCTTTTTCGACTGCAGAAGTCATGATAAACTTCAATCTTCGCCAAAATTTCTTCGTCGGTAAAGCCGGAGAACTGCGGCGCGATTATCCGGAATACGGCTAAAATTTCCCCGTTCATTTTCCTTCGAGAGCCGCGATAAGCTCTTCTTTCGTCTTGCCGTCGGCGTTTATGCCTTTATCTTTGGCTTTAGCTTTCAGAGTTTCGAGCGTCGCTTTTTTCAAGTCCTCTTCAACTTTTTTGACAGCCGCCGCGCTTACTTCGACGATTGATTTTTCGTCAACCAACCGTCCGAAGTCCGGATATTTTTTCTTCAACGTCGGAAGGTCGCCTACTTCGACGACTTTTCCGGGAATCAAAAAGAATGTGCCGACTTTAATTGCGCGACTGCTTTTGTTTAAAACTTTCGCCATTT
>CAJOFG010000056.1:4606-6091 GCA_905233965.1 uncultured Selenomonadaceae bacterium | reverse complement strand
CACCACATACTCAAGGTTGCGAACCTGCACCGGCATTTGAAGGAATCTGTCCGGAATTTCAAATTTGATATAATCCGGGTCGAATTTGCCGGCGATAATTACGTCGCTGTCATTCGTTCCCGCTCCGTTCAATTCGCCGACTTTGAGCCAACGCTGAATTTCCGGGTGCGTTCTCTTGAGGAAGTCAAGAATCGTCAAGTCGGAACTGTCACTCTTTGCCGTCGTCGCAACGTGGTCGTACACCTGCGTTGACATCAAAACCGTGTTCGGAATTTCGACTTGCTGAGTTGCTTCCGGTATCGCGTTGATAATTTCGTTGAAGTCGCGAATGACTTTCTCGAAAGTTTTTGTTTTAATTTTCGTGGAGTTGCCCGTGCCGTCAGCCGGCAACGTGACTTGTGAAATGTTCGGATTGTTCAAAAAGCCGATAATGTGATGCTTTTCGTCGCCGTGCCATGCAAGCTGATTGAGTTTTTGGTCAATCGCACGACGCGCCGCCTGTGCGTTGTACAGTGTGAGATTTATTCCCGCGAATTGCGCGTTCTGAATTTCTTTGACGTTGTAGCCGTAAGCGTCGCCGACGGTGAAAACTTTTACCGGAATTTCGTCAGCCAAAACGTCCACGCGGTGCAAATCGTCGGCGTAGTTGGAAATAATTTCCGCCATGCCGACCGAATCATAAATTCTCTGATACGCGCTCGTTGCTCCCGACGGTACGTCCGTCTGAACCGGGAAAACCGTGAACGCATTGAGCGGGGCTTTCGGCACTTGCAAAACTCTTGAACGAACATAGGCAAGCTGACGAGCCAAGAAAATACTTTTCGCCTCGTCGAAGTGCCCCTGCATTTCGATAAAACGCGCTTCCGCCGCGTCATAATAAGTTTGTTTTTCAGCCATTGTCATTCCCTCCGTTTACTTGCGAATCCGAACGCGGACAAATTCGCCTTCGTCGCCGCTGTCCAAATATGTCAATCCCGACACTGCGGTACCGCTGTCGGTTGTAGAAGTCCATACCGTTTCACCGTCTGCGGTTTTCAATGCCGCCGCCGTCCCCGCCGTTACACTTCCGGCAACTTCAACGTAAATATCGCCGAAAGTCATTACCGGCAAGCAGTAACCGTCTTCGTAATATTTTCCGGTTTCCGGTACGTCTTTGTGCGTGTGAACCGCAATGCCGATTACTTTTGCCGCGTCGGTTGCCGTCCCGGTCTTGACTTGTGCCGCCGGGTCTGTGCCGCGAATAACCGCCTCGCCCGGATTAACTCCGCCTTCACTTACGAAAGAATCGCAAACGTCAACGGCAGTATCGCCTTTCATTCCCGGATGTCCTTTTTCGTTTTCAATCGCATACCATTTCATTTATTTTCCCTCCCCGACATAAAAATTCGCTTCGGCTTTTTTCAACTCTGCCAAAGCGACTTCAGGATTATTCTCATCATTTTTTTCATCGGATTTTTTGTCTTCATTCTCGCCGAAAACTTTTTT
>CAJOFG010000056.1:0-4520 GCA_905233965.1 uncultured Selenomonadaceae bacterium | reverse complement strand
TTGAATTTTTCGCCGCGAACCGATTTAATCACGGCAATTTTAATTTCTTTATCCGTCATGGCATCGGCTTTTTCAATTTTGTGTTTCGCCGCAACGCTCAACATTTCGACGCGGGATTTTACCGCCTCATCGAATTTTGCCTTTGCATCTTCGGCGGCTTTTTCCGCGTCCTTTTTGAGTTTCTCGTTGTCCGAAATTGCCGCGTCATACTTTGCTTGCAATTCGTCTTTCGCTTTCGTCAATTCGGCTTTGAGAGATTCTTTTTCGTCGGACAATTTTTTGAGTGCGTCCGCTTTTTCGACTTCGAGCGCGGAAATTTTTTCGCTCAAGCTTTTTGAATCGGCGCGGAGTTTTTCAATATAAACCGCAACCTCCGGTGCGGCTTCATATTCCAAGCCGCCGTCCAATCTGATTTTCGTGTAGTTTTTCTCACTCATGATTTTTTCTTCCTCACTTTCATCTTCCTGTTCCCCGTCCATGTTCAAACGGGCAACCCCTGCTCTGCCTTCCGGCACTATCGCAACGTGATTGTAAATGATATTTCTCTGCACTGCGTCGTAATGCTCGCCTTCCGGAGTTACTCCCGGCGTTTCGTCAAGGTCAACAGTGTAACCGCAACTCAATTCTCGCGCCGACGTGTCCAAATTGTAAATCACCACGTCCGCGACGATATTGTTGCCGTCCTGCCTTCCTTCACTCAGCACACTGCCCACAGGTTTGATTCTCGCCGCATTTTTTGAATCCACCATACCTTTGTGTCCGATTGTTATCGGCTTTCCCTGCAGGGACGCGAGAGAATCTTTTTTGAACGCTTCTTCCGGCGGTCGATACTCAAGATATTCTTTCCCGTTCTTCATGTATTTCAGAATACCCGCCCTGCCGACTACCGGCGCGTCTCTGATGAATCCCTCGTTGGTTCGAGTGGCACTGATTGCCACTCTGTCATACCTTTGCATTTCTTCTCACTCCGTTCCGTGATTTTTAAATTTCGATTTTCAAAATTCATCGGCAAAATTTATCCCGCTTCTGCCCTTAAAAAATTTTCACCAAGTAAATGCGTAGCCGAAAAGTGTCGGTGCGTCTTTCTTATCCGGCTTAATCGGCACGATACCGACGACGGACGGCTTGCCTTCAAAAATGTTGACGATAAAGACTGTCGCTTGCGGTTGTGCGCCGGGATAAATTCCTTTAGTTTCACACACGATATAATGATTTTCGCCGCGCACAATTTGCTTGCCGATGTACATGACGGGCTTATAGGACGCGCCGATGATTGATTTTTCCGCTGCGGTAAAAGCCGCTTGTACTTCCGGCGAAAGTTCTTCGCTTTCGATAATACGTTCGATTTTTGCACCCTCGCCCTTGATTGCACCTTCGCCCGGCGGTACGTTGATGACAAGACCGACGATTGACTTGTCTTTATTCTTCGTCGAGCGAATGTCTTCGGCGATGAAAAGATGATTCGTACCGTTGACGAGTTGCTTTCCGACGTACCAAATCGGATTGTAGGTCGCACCCAAAAGCGGATTGCTGTTTGCCGCACTCACTGCCGATGCCGCGTCTTGCGGAAGGCTGTTTGCAGATGCGTTCACGATTTCGTAGCCGCCGAAATTTTCGCCCAATTCGATTCCACCAAATTTTTTACTCATTTTAATCTCCTCCAATTTTGCACAAGCGGGATAAATTTTACCGACGAAGGCAACAAAAAAGCACTCGCTCCTGCAAGTGCCTTTACACTTATTCATTTTCCGGCTCTTCTTCTTCGCCGGGTTCTTCTTCGACCGGATAATACGGTACGACGCTGTTTTGGATTATATTTTTGACTTCCGAAAAAATTCTGTCCGTCAAATTTATCGCAATTTTGTGCCTGTTCAGCACTTCGACAATTTCTTCTGCCGCAGTCATTTCAATCACTCCAATCAAAAAAAGTGCTATAATTTCCACGAAAGGAAGTGTTTTTTATGAAACCGAATCAAAACATTATTTTCTCGATACTCAATTACATCGAGTGCGAAAGTAACGGCAGCAAGTGGTTTGAGAAAAATTCTTTGTCTGAATTTATTGCAAGTCAAACTTCGACTCCGGAGGAAACCGTCTTTGCAAATTTGCAATATCTCATCGACGAGGGTTTGCTTTACGCCGAAAAAAGCGGTATTCGCGACCTGACATCGGCAGGAAGAAGGCACCTTGATTTAATTCGCAATACCGATTCGCCCCCTCTTCCTCATCAAGCGACAAGTCCGGTTTCTTTCAACGTCGGCGGAAGTATGACCGGGAATATCGCTTTCGGCGGAAATATTTCCGACAGCAGGACAATCTCTGCGAATAAAACCGTCAGCGTTAATCTTACATTCGACGAATCCGTAAAACTTATTGAAAGTTTCGATTCTTTATCGGCGCAAGACAAAATACTTCTGCGTCGATTGTCGGCTGAACTCGAATTGATTATCCGGGAGCAAAAACCGGTATCGAAAGGTATGTTGTCGCGTTTCTCGGATTTACTGCAGCAACATAGTGCCGCCGTAGCGACCGTATTCCAACCCTTCATCAACTTGTTGCTGTCGAAAAGTTAATCTGCTCTTCAAGACAAATTTTAAATCTGCGTTTTCTTTTTTCAGTGCTTCGATAATTCTTTGCTCCGGTGATTCGGTGCAAAGCAATTCAATAAATTTATTCATGTACTTTTCGTTCTCCTCGCGGAGAAAAGCGTTCTCCTCACGAAGGCGTTCAAGTTCATTCATGCCCAAGCACTCCAATCTGCTTTGTGAAACTTCTTCGGCATTTCACGCATAATCGGGTCATTCACCAAATACTCCAGCCCCGAAAGTGTGATTTTCGCGTCCTCAATATTACAAAAAATCGCTCCGTCCAAAGTGCGCTTGATTTTTACGTCGTCCACATAGCCGCGCTTGACAAGCATTTCGAGCAGGAGCGAATATTTTTTCGCGCTTATTTTGAACCGCTCAGCCGAAATTTCTTGCATGTCCGGCTCGTCACAGTCCATAGCTTTTTCCAAAAAATGCAAGACCTTGTAAATAATCTCAAAGTTGTCCATGTCAATCACTCCGAGTAAATATCTATCGTAACCGTCGCGCTCGTTCTGCCGGTAACCTGCACCTTTATTTCGGGCTTTTTTCTGCCGGTAACCTGCACCTTTATTTCGGGCTTTTTTCTGCCGACTTCCCAAGTAATTTTGAAATTCAATTTATCGGCGACACTCTCCTTTTTACACATTCAAAATCACTCCAAGCGTGTGCTATAATCTTTGATGAAGGGAGGGTTGCTGTTATGAAGGCTGAAAAAGAATCGACAAGTCAAGACAGTTGGGAACGTCCGACACGTCATCAACCGCCGCCGAAACCTACTGTACAAAAACCGGCACAACAAAAACCGACTTCAACTCCAAAGCCGGCGCAAAATTCCAAACCTTGATTACCAGTCCGAAGGATAATCCGTTTCAGTTATGACAATGCCGTTTTCAACGTCGATGTAAACTTGTCGAGTGTTTGCAAGCGGCGTTTCTTTTCCTTCTTTGGCTTTTTTCAATTCTTCCCGGTATTGAGGGTACTCGGTAATTGCAAGTTCTGTTTTTTCGTCGAAGGGGTCAGACGCGGAAAATATAAAACCGACTGCCAAATCTCTGCCGTCTTTTTGCACCAATACGAAATGCTCTGAACCGTCATCAAACAATCGGTTCAACAGACTGCCGTTCAGATTCCTTTTATTTCTGCCACACAAAATATTTATTTTATTCAGAGCTTTAATAAAAAGATTACTCAGCCACAGGCTCCAAAGTATTCCGACCGAAGCACCCGAAATTAAAGCTATCAGCAATACTTCGACAGAAATTTTAACGGACGATAATTTTTCCGAAAAACTTTGCCAATTCCCGTTTAAATCAACTATTCCGAGCGCGGCAGATATTGTGACGGTAAGCAAAATCGAAAAGAAACTGTAGGACAAATAATTTGCAAGAGATTCAAACTCTCCTCTTTTTGCGGTTGCAACGCCAAAACCTTTAGCGATACTGCTTGCCACAAATCCCGGCGCGGCGAGTAAAATCAGCATTAAATATTTTTCCATAATTAACCTTCTCAAAAATTTCTTAATCCGTAAGATTTATGCCCAATTCGTCTGAAACAAGTTTTGCAGATTGACTTGTTATCAAAATCATTTCGTGCGGCGAACAATTCTTTCTCAAATAATCTGCTACAGGCTTACACAGCTTTTCAAATTCATGTAACTTCTGTTCTTCTTCTGTCATTTTGAATCACTCCCAGTTTGGCTTATCAGAAAAATTATATTTATCGTAAAGGGCTAAAACTTTGTGCCGAAACTCCTTGTGCATATTTTTATAAGCCTCGCGGTTTGTGTCCAAACCCATTACCGCGCCGCGATTAGCCAAATCGGTGCTGATTCTGTCACTTTCGGCAGCAAGCCATTTTCCAATTTCCAAGTATTCCTTTGCAAACAAAGTTTCGCGCTCTTCAAGAGATTTCATCTTAACCATCTCCTGTATC
>CAJOFG010000055.1:13934-21474 GCA_905233965.1 uncultured Selenomonadaceae bacterium | reverse complement strand
AAAAAAATAAACCGTTCCGAAAAAAAAATTCGGGGCGGCTTATTTTTTTTGCCCGACCGAAAATAAAAAAATGAGACACCGGTTAAAGTGTCTCAAAAAAATTTTTTCGATTCAAATTCTCAAATCAAAATGCCGGAACAATCGCGCCTTTGTATTTTTCCTCGATGAATTTTTTCATCTTGTCGGTTTGCAAAGCTTCAATCAAAAGTTTTATTTCCGGACGATTTTCGTCGCCTTCACGAACGGTGATGATGTTGACGTACGGAGAAGTTTTATCCTCCATGAAGAGAGCGTCTTTCACCGGGTTGAGGTCGGCGTTCATTGCAAAGTTGGTGTTGATGACGGAAATATCCACGTCGTCCAAAGTGCGCGGAAGTTGTGCCGCCTCGACTTCACGAATTTGCAAATTTTTGGTGTTCTCGGTGATGTCGTTCACTGTTGCGGTTTCGTTCACGCCTTCCTTGAGTTTCAACAAGCCGGCTTTTTCCAAAAGGAGCAGAGCGCGTCCGCCGTTTGTCGGATCGTTCGGGATGGAAACGATAGCGCCGTCTTGAAGTTCTTTCAAGTCTTTAATTTTTTTGGAGTAAACGCCCATCGGTTCGACGTGGATACCGGCGGCATTTTTCAATTTCATTTCCTTATGCTCTTTGACGAAATCTTTCAAATACGGTTCGTGTTGGAAAAAGTTTGCGTCAAGCTCTTTGTCGTTAAGCGCGATGTTCGGCTGAACGTAATCGTTGAACTCGACAATTTCCAAAGTAACGCCCTTTTCCTGCAAGTCGGATTTGATTTGTTCAAGCATTTCCGCATGAGGAACCGGAGTCGCGCCGATTTTTATGGTGGCGTTCACTTTTTCCTTGTCGCCGCCGCCGGCATTTCCGCCGTCCGAACCGCAACCGGTCATCAAGAGTGCCGCAATCAATCCGAACGCGGCAAATAATTTTTTCTTCACGTTGAAGTACCTCCCGTAAAAAATTTTTAAAAAATGTTTCTCAACATTTCCGGCGAATGATACCACATTGAAAAAAATCATTCAACCCGGTAATTTTTTCAAAAAACTTTCATCATTCGGTGAGTCTGCGGAATTACGCGAACATCTTTCAAAATTTTTAACGCCGCCGATTGGAAACGCAAAATTTTTTCCGGAGAAATTTTTTGCAATCCGTTGAACGGAGTTACCGGCTGGAGGATTAACAAAATTTCCGGCGATACTTCCGCGATTAAATTTACCGCCGAAAAAAATTCTTCCTCCGGCGTTTCGTCCGACAAAACGACTTTAATATACAAATATTTTTTCGCGGCAAGTTTAAAAAATTCCCGATGAACGTCGAACAAATTTTTTCCGACAATGCCCGGCAATTTTATATCCGCGCTGACAATATCGACAACGTCCGAAATTTTTTCAAACGCATCCGGCAAAGTCGCGTTCGTTTCCAAAAAAATTTTCAAGCCGGATTTTTTTAAAAGTTTCGCCGTTTCAAAAATAAAATCCGGATTCAAAAGAGGTTCGCCGCCGGTGAAACTCACCGAGTGATGAGAAATTTTTTCGTTGAAATTTTTCGCAACCTCCGCGACTTGAACGGCATCGACCGGATTTTTTATCGTTCGGAAAATCATTTCGCCGGGAACCGTTTCGACTTTGCAAAATTCGCCGGCTTGAAAATTTGTGTCGCAGTATCGGCAATTCAAGTTGCAACCGGTCGTGCGGATAAAAATTTGACGTGTGCCGACAAATTTTCCTTCGCCCTGCACCGAAGAAAAAATTTCAATCAGATTCGCCGAAATATTTTTCATAAAAAATTGCACCCTTTCAAAAAAATAAAGATTTGTCAAGTATTGTCACGAAATTTTTTTTGTGCTATCATACCGAAAAGAAGGAACAGTCTGGGGTGTGCGAGGACTTTTATAATGTCCGACCTACATATGATACAGGGAATCCGATTTTGAATCGGCGGATGGAGAATTATCGCAGCATAAGTAACAGAAACCGAACTTAGGGTACCCACCTGCGAAAAGCGGGTCACGGGCATTTGGAGAATCCGGCATTTCGGACCCCTTTTTTGGGAGGGATTGACGACTTCGGTCGGCAGTCCCTTTTCTATTATCGGAAGGAGTGAGAAAATTATGTCGGCAAAAGAAGATATGCTCGCCGGAATTTGGTACGACGCAAATTTTGACGAAGAACTTTACAAAGAGAGAATCGCAGCAAAAGATTTTTGTTTGGAACTCAATCTGACGCCGATGAAAAACTTGGAACGTCGCCGGGAACTTTTGAAAAAAATTTTGCCGAACGTCAACGCGGAGGAAGTTGAAATTTTATCGCCGTTCATGGTCGATTACGGTTACAACATTTCAATCGGCGCGGGAAGTTTTTTCAACCACAATGTTTACCTCATGGACTGCGCGAAAATTTCTTTCGGCAAAAAATGTTTCGTCGGACCTGACTGCGGATTTTACACCGCCATTCACCCGCTCGAAGTCGAAAAGAGAAACGCCGGATTTGAAATTGCAAAGCCGATTGAAGTCGGCGACAATGTTTGGTTCGGCGGCGGCGTTACGATTATGCCCGGCGTTAAAATCGGGAGCAATTCGGTTATCGGCGCGAAATCTTTGGTAAATAAAAATATTCCCGAAGGAGTTTTGGCTTTCGGGAATCCTTGCAAAGTTATTCGTGAAATTTAAAATTTGTTTTCTCCGGCAAGAAAATTTTTTTCGCCGGAATTTTTTTTACTTTAACATTCGGTAATAATCGGCAAAATCATCGGTCGCCTTCTCGTTTGCTCGAAAAGGTATTTGTCCAGCGCATCTTTAACGGTAACTTTCAACGTCGCCCAATCGTAATTTTTTTCTTCAAGGCAACGCTTAATCGACTGATAAACTCTGTTGCGCGCCTCGACCATCAATTCTTCAGCCTCGCGAACGTAAACGAAACCGCGCGAAACAATATCCGGACCGGCGATAAGTTTTCCGGTCTCCCGGCTTATCGTGATGACGACGATTAAAATTCCGTCCTGCGACAATTGCCGGCGATCTCTCAAAACAATGTTGCCGACATCTCCAACGCCCAGACCGTCAACCATGACCGCGCCGGCATTCATGAGCCGCCCGACAATTTTTCCGCGATCGCGTGTAAACTCAAAAATAAATCCGTTCTCCCCGATGAAAATTCTTTCCTTCGCCATGCCGAGTTCTTCGGCAAGCCGGGCGTGTGCGTGCAGGTGATGAAGTTCGCCGTGAACCGGGATAAAAAATTTCGGACGAATCAAATTGTGCATGAGTTTCAATTCTTCCCGCGAAGCGTGACCGGAAACGTGAATCCCGGCTTCGCGCCCGTAAATCACGTTCGCGCCGAGCCGCAGAAGATTATCGACGGTCTTTGCGACGACTTTTTCGTCGCGGAAATTATAACCGTGTCGCCCTGAAGAATATCGACAAGCCGGTGATCCGACATCGCCATTCTGGTCAACGCGCTCATCGGTTCGCCCTGACTGCCCGTCGTGATGATGACAATTTTTTCAGCCGGGTAATTGTAAATTTCCTCAATGTCGATTATCACCCCTTCGGGCGCGTGAATGTAACCGAGTTCGCGAGAAATATTTACGACGTTTTGCATACTCCGACCGAGAATCGCAACGCGCCGGCGATACCTGACAGCCGTGTCGATAACCTGCTGAATCCTGTGGACGTTCGACGAAAAAGTTGCAACGATAATTCTGCCCGGAGCATTTTGAAATTCCCGGTTGAAAGCAACGCCGACGGATTTTTCGCTGGGCGTGTGACCTTCGCGTTCCGAATTTGTTGAGTCGGCAAGCATGACAAGAACGCCTTTATTTCCCAATTCGGAAAATTTTTTGAAATCCGCCATTTTCCCGTCAATCGGCGTATAATCGAATTTAAAATCGCCGGTGTGAACAATCATTCCGACCGGAGTCCTTATCGAAAGTCCGACGGAATCCGGAATCGAATGATTGACCCGGATAAAGCACACGCTGAAACAACCGAGCGAAATAATTTCTCCCGGCGAAACGGGATGCAAATTTCCGGAGTCCACACCGTTTTCGGCAAGTCGCCCTTCCAAAATTCCGAGCGTCAACCGCGTCCCGTAGACAGGCACGGAAATTTTTTTCAAAACGTAAGGCAAGCCGCCGATATGATCTTCGTGTCCGTGCGTCAGGACAATCGCTTTCAAACATTCTTGATTTTCAATCAGGTAAGAAAAATCCGGAATGACCAAGTCAACGCCGAGCATATCATTTTCCGGAAACATCAGCCCCGCGTCAATAACAATCATTTCGTCCCCGTAACGAATTACCGTCATATTTTTTCCGATTTCACCCAGACCGCCCAAAGGAATTATTTGAAGTTTTTGCTCCGGTTTAGATTCATTTCTCAAAAAAAATTACACCTCCAAAAATTAAAAAAATTTCTTCCAAAATAAAAAAAATTTTTTCCGAACATTTCACTTGCAACGATTGTAGCACAAAAAGATTTAAACCGGAAGTGGCGATAAAATTTTTTGTTGCACATTTGCCGGAAAAAGTTTTTTTAACGGAATTTTTCCACATTTTAAAAAAAGTTGCTTTTATCGAAACGCTTGTGTATAATTCGCACTTAAAGGGGGTGTTTCCCGTGACGGGTGAAATTTTACGCAGGGAACGCGAGCGAAAAAATTTGACCGTTAAAGACATCGAAGAGGGTACGAGTATTCGCTCGGCTTACATAGAGGCGTTGGAGAGCGGGGATTTTTCAAAATTGCCCGGTGAAGTTTACGCCAGAGGTTTTTTGAAAAATTATGCAAACTTCTTGGGCTTGGACGCGGAGAATTTGCTGGCACAATTTGCGGCGGAAATTGCTCCGGAAATTCCGGGCGGCGAAAATGCCGAAACGAAACCGGTTGAAGAAAAAAAATCCGGTGTTGTCAGAGTTACCGAACTTCCGGAAACGAACGTCAAAATAACTCGACGGCGTGAAGAAAATCGTGAGTCCGGCGGCTCAAGCAAATTTATCGCGGCGGCAATTTTTGCGGTCGTCGTTTTGGTCGGCGGATTTTTCTACTTCGTACTCGGTTCGGACGCGGTCGCGAATGTCGATATTAACGTCGCGCAAACTGCCGAAGTGAATGAGCCGGCTGACAATCCGGAGCCGGAAAAAATTCCGGAAAATCAAGTTGTCGCAACGACGACTGCAGATAAAAATTCCGGCGGCGCTCCGGCATCTGCGGCGGTTCCCGGAGTGGGTATTCAAGCAAAATTTTCCGCTCCGTGTTGGATTCGTGCAACGGTTGACGGCGCGGTTGTTTACGAAGGCATCGCGAACGCCGGCGAAACTCTCAACTGGCAGGGCAACAACGCGGTAAATATTCGTGTCGGAAATGCCGGTGCGGCGGAAATTACCATGAACGGGCAGAACATGGGAATTATGGGACGCGAAGGCGAAATTGCCGAAAAGACTTTTACGAAATAATTTATATCTGAACTTGAAAATATTTTTTCCGGCGGACGTTGTGTCCGCTTTTTGATTGGGGATTTTTATGACGTGGAAACAGACGGCGGAATTGAAAAAAATTTTGTCGAAAGAGTCCGGCAGCATTGTACACGATGCCGGAGGACGCTTGCGGTTTGCGCTGATATATCCGAACTCTTACCGGGTCGGAATGTCGAATTTGGGCATACACATAATTTACGGACTTTTAAATTCGCGCCCGGATATTTCGTGCGAAAGATTTTTTTTGCCGGAGCCGAAAACTTTGGCGGAACTCGAACGGACGGACGCGCAAATTTTGAGTTTGGAAACGCAAACGCCGCTCAACAAATTTTCCGTCATCGGTTTTGCAATTTCGTTCGAGCAGGATTATTTCAACGTCGTAAAAATTTTGCGGCGCGGGAAAATTAAAATCCGTGCAAGTGAACGGACAAATTTTGATCCGCTCGTCATTGCCGGAGGACCTTGCGCGACGTTCAATCCGGAGCCGCTCTCAGAAATTTTTGATGCCTTCGTTATCGGTGAGGGCGAAGTAATTTTGCCGCAACTGTTCGACGTTCTGACCGCGATGAAAAATTTTTCGCGCCGGGAAATTGTCGAAAAAATTTCCGACGTTCCCGGAATTTACGTTCCCTCACTTTTTGAACATGTTTACAAGCCGGACGGGACGATTGAAAAAATTGTCGCGCCGAAAAAAGTTTCCCGGCAATACGTTGAAAATCTCGACGACTTCCCGGCTCATTCGGTCATCATCACCGACGAAACGGAATTTAATATGTACCTGATTGAAACGGCGCGGGGTTGCGGTCGGCACTGTCGCTTTTGCATGGCGGGATATTGTTTTCGTCGTCCGCGAAATCGTTCGCTTGAAGTTTTGAAATCCGAAGTCGATGCGGCGAAAAAGTTCGGGAAAAAAATCGGATTGATGGGCGCGGCTGTTTCCGACTACCCGGAGATTAACGCACTTTGCAAATATATTTCGGACGCGGGACTTCCCATGTCGGTTGCGTCTTTCCGTGCCGATTCGGTCACGCCGGAATTGGTTCAAACATTGGCGAATAGCGGATTAAAAACTTTGACGATAGCACCGGAAGCCGGCAGTGAAAAAATGCGCCGGATAATCAACAAGTCGATAACGGAGGAAAATATTTTTTCGGCGGTGCAACTCGGTTTGGACGCGGGAATAAAAAATTTCAAACTCTACTTCATGATTGGCTTGCCGTTTGAAACTTTGGAGGACGTGGAAGAAATTTCCGGATTGGTCTTGCGGCTGAAAAAATTTCACGCCGGCGGAAAAATAACTTTGAGCGTCAATCCGTTCATTCCGAAACCGTGTACCCCGTTCGAGCGTGCGTCCTTCGCGGACAAAAAATATTTGAACGCGGCGTTAAAAATTTTGCGGAGCAATTTAAAATCTCAGCCCGGTGTCGAAATAATTTCGGAGTCGTTGAAGTCGGCGAAAGTCCAGGCAATTTTGGCACGCGGTGACAGACGACTTGCCGGACTTGTCGCGGAGTCGGATTCACCGCAAAAATTTTTGCAACTTCTCAAAACTTCCGGCATTGACGAAAATTTTTATTTGAGTCGCGAAAGGTCGGAGGAAGAAATTTTTGCTTGGGACGCGATAGACAGAGGATTTACGAAAAAATATTTGTCGGAGGAATTAAAAAAAGCGGAGCAACAAAAATTTACTCCGCCTTGTTTCGACGAGTGCAAGCGTTGCGGTGTTTGCAACCAAAAAATTTTCAATTTTTAATTTAATGTTACTTTCTTTGTGCCGACAAAGAAAGTAACCAAAGAAAACTCGTTCGCTGAAGCAACATCACGTTGCTTACGCTCACTGCCGCTCATCCGTGAGCGGCGGCATTACCTTTATTTGTTCAGCGATTCAATGTGTATAAAATTGCGTTCAATGCGGCAACGGCAATCGGACTTCCGCCCTTCGTCCCTTTCACGGTGATGAAGGGAATTTTATTTTGCGCGGCAAGTTCTTCCTTCGAGTCGGCCGCGCCGACGAAACCGACGGGAACCCCGATTATAACGGCGGGAAAAATTTTTT
>CAJOFG010000055.1:6833-13891 GCA_905233965.1 uncultured Selenomonadaceae bacterium | reverse complement strand
CCGTTCAAATTTTTTCCGAAAATACGCATTGCCGCCATTGACCGCGTAATATTTTTTTCTGCCGCAAATTTTTTCGTGTCGTCGTCGGCAACTTTGCAAAAAATTTCGCCGCCGAATTTTTTCAGCGCACGCTTGTTAATTCCGGTGCGAACCATTTCAACGTCGGTGAAAATATTTTTCCCGGCTTGAATGGCAACCTTCGCCGCAGAAATTGCCGCCGGATGAATTTTGATTATAGGCGCGTATTCGACATCGCCGGACGCATGAATTATCCGGGAATAAATTTTTTTCTCGTCGTCGGTGAGAGTCAATCCGGACAAATGCGGCGCGATAATTTCCATGCTGCGATTTTCAATTTCCGTCGGCTGTTTTATAAATTCCAAAATTTTTTTCCCTCCGATTTAAAATTTCATTTTTAAAGTCGTCAAAGTATTCGGCGTAAAATTTCCGTCGCCGGGCAAAGAAACTTTTATGATGTACTTGTCTTGAACGGGTGCGCCGTCGTCGGAATTTTCTTCCGCGTCCTCCGTTTCCGTCGGAGCAATTTTTTCAATCACCGTGCCGAGATAATTTTTTCCGCCGATTGAATAATTCACCGGCTTACCGAGAGGAATTTTGTCAAATTCGCTTTCCGAAACTTCAGCCTCAATCCAAAGTTCCCGGAGATCGCCTATTTTCGCGACGACATTCCCCGCCGTCAAATCCTTATCGACTTCCGAAACGTAATAAATCATTCCGTCAACCGGCGCGGTGATATCCGTTTCGCGTGAAAATTCTATCGCGACGTTCAAAGAAAGTTCCGCCTGCTTGATGACGTTTTGCGCATTTTCCAAAACGTCCGGCGGTGTCGGTTGCCACTGTTCGACGTACTCGACGACTTGAGAAGGCACGGAATTTGCCGGCGCGGTTGTCGGCACTCCGGCATTTTTCGCCGCCTCGTATGCTCTTTGCGCCTCATCTCTCTGATTCGCGCTTATCGCTCCCATTTTGTAAAGTTCGTTCATTCTTTGATAACGTTCTTCCAAACTTCCGGAAGTTGCGCGTCCGGGAAATTTCGGCGCGGGAGCCGGCTTTGTCACCGGCACTTTTACGATTTGCCCTTCCTTCAATCGTTCGTAATTCGCTTGTGCAAGTTTGACGGCTTCCTCCAGCTGTTTGATTTCGCCTTCGGTAATTTTTACTTCAAGCTTGGCGATGACATCTCCGGCTTTTACGTCCGCGCCGTCCTCGAACGGAAGTTCTTTAATTTTTCCTTCGACGAGCGAACGCGCCGTAACCATTGTACCGGTGACTTTTGCATTCGGAATTGTCAAATCTCCTCCGCCGTGCCAATGATTGAAAGCCGCGTAACCGATTGCCGACGACAAAATTATTACAGCCGCCCAACCGAAACGAATTATTTTTTTTGCCTTCTCGGACCAGTCTTGTTTCTCCAAAAAAAATCCCTCATTTCAAAGTAACTTCGGTTGCTCCGGATCCGCCTTCGTCAATGTCGGCGAGATTAAAATTTTCGACGGAAGGATTTCGGCGCAAAAAATCATGTATGCCTTTCCTCAACGCGCCGGTTCCTTTCCCGTGAATTATCAAAACCTGTTTCAGTCCGGCAAGCCGCGCATCGTCGATAAACTTCCCGCAAACCTGTTCACCTTCGTCAACCGACATTCCGCGAATATCAATATCGCGAGTGACGGTCGAAACTTTTTGCAAAAGTCCGGTTGAACCGCGATTTGAATTTGAAACCGGTTGCGAAAAATTTTCTTCCGGCGCGTGACTTACAAATCTGCAGTCGGAAGATTTAACCGTCGTTTTCAGCGCGCCGACTTGCACAGTCAATTCTTTGCCGCTCTTCTCGATTGAAAGAACCGTTCCTTTTTGATCAAGCGGCTTGATGTAAATCGTGTCGCCGACCGCCAAAAGTTTTTTGTTAATCCTCTTGCCGACTGATTTATCGGCGATAATTCCCGGCGCGGATTCGGATTCGGCTTCACGAATTTTATCGCGGGCATTTTGAATTGCCTGTTGCCGGCGTTTGACTCCCAAGTCGTCGAATTGCTCTTTCAGCGACGCGATAATTTCTTCCGCCTCTCTCCGTGTTTCGCGGACGGTTGCGGCGGCTTTTTCGCGTGCCTTCTTGATTATTTCGCCCTTCGACTTTGCAATTTCGTCACGCATTTCGGAAATTTTTTTCTCGTGCTTTTCGATTTGATTCTGCCGCTTTTGAATTTCCGCGTTCCTCTGCTCGTAAATCATTCGCTCCGATTCCAATTCGGAAATGACTTGTTCAAAATTCGCGTGGTCTGCTTTCAAAAATTGTTTTGCCCGGCGAATCAAATTTTTATTAAGTCCCAAACGCTGACTGATTGCAAACGCGTTGCTGGCTCCGGGTATTCCGATTAAAAGTCGGTAAGTCGGTTGCAAAGTTTCGGAATTAAATTCGACGCAGGCATTTTCAACTCCCGGCGTGGAGTAGGCGAAAGTTTTCAATTCGGAGTAGTGAGTGGTTGCTATCGTCGCCGCTTGAATTTTTAAGAGTCGCTCCAAAATTGCCGTCGCCAATGCCGCGCCTTCATCAGGATCCGTTCCCGCTCCGATTTCATCGAGCAAGACCAAATCATTTTTTTGCACCCGGTTAAGAATGGAAACAATTTTTGTCATGTGCGCGGAGAAAGTCGAAAGGCTCTGTTCGATTGATTGTTCGTCGCCGATGTCCGCGAAAATATTTTTGTACACGGCAATTTTTGAATTTATCGCGGCGGGAATGTACAAACCGGATTGAGTCATCAAAGCGAGCAGTCCCAAAGTTTTCATTGAAACGGTTTTGCCGCCGGTGTTCGGACCGGTTACGAGGAGCAGAGAAAAATTTTCGCCGAGTTCAATATCAATCGGCACAACTTTTTCCGGGTCAATCAGCGGGTGACGCGCAGATTTCAAATCGGTGAAGTCAGACAAAATCGGTTCGGTTGCGTCGAGTTCACGCGCAAATTTTGCCTTCGCGAAAACCAAATCGACTTCCGCGAGAATTTGAATGTTCACAAAAAGTTCGTCGGCATTCTTGCGAATCTCATCGCTTATGACGCGAAGAATCCTTGAAATTTCGTTTCGCTCCTCAATTTCGAGTTGCCGAATTTCATTGTTGAGATTTACGACTGCGTTGCCGATTGGTCATGAACAATGCCGGGAATTTTCGATTTATGATCGAGTTTGACCGGGATAACGTAACGGTCGCCGCGCATCGTAACCAACGCATCTTGAAAATATTTTTGGTTGCCGGCATCGTGGAGGATATTAAAAATTTCCGTCTTAACCCGATTTTGAGCGGCGCGAAGTTCCCGACGAATTTTTTGCAAATCGACGCTTGCCGAATCTTTAATCGCGCCGTGTTCGTCAATCGTATTTTCAATTCGCCGTTCGAGGTTGCCGAGAATTTCAATTTGCGCGGCACGATTTTTTAATCGCGGCGTATCAATTTCACTCTCTTTAAAAAATTTTTTCACCTGCCGCATTGCGTACATCGTGGACAGAATATCGGAAAGTTCTTCCGCGCCGGCGGCACTGCCCAAACGAATTTTTTTCAACACTTCGCGAAGGTCGCGGATACCGCCGAGCGGGGGCGAAACGAACGAAAAAATTTTCACTGCCTCCGTCGTCAATTCCAAATTGCGGCGAATATTTTCAAAATCATCGTCCGGTTCGATTTGCGCGGCAAGTTCCTTTCCGAAATTGCTTGTCGCGTGTTCACGAAGTCGAGAACGAATTTTATCAAACTCCAGAATTTTGAATGAGTCCTTAATCATTGAATCAACCTTTAAAACATATTTTATGTGTGAAAAAAATTTATGCGCCGATTATGTCAAGCTTTAAGCTTGCAACCTTTTAAAAGTCGTTATGAACGTGCCAAACTTATAACGCCGGGATTTCTCAAATGCCAAGTGTTTCCCTCGTCGGAAAAAATCGCCGGCGTGTCCACCACATATTTTTTGTAAACGCCGTCTTGAAAATTCGTCGTGAAAGTCATCTTCAAACCGCCGCGCTCATTCAATTCCGCATCGCAGGGTTTCATCGGATTCGGGACGACCGCGAAAAGGTGTTGCTCCTCCGGAATTTTCCACGCCCAGTAACCGCTTTCCTCAACATCGAGAGCCGGCAGAAAAGTCATCACTCCGCCGTAAAGCAACATTCTCAAACTGCGATCCGCAACAAAAGTTTCGCAAGCTTTCAACTGACCCGGCACCGACATACTCGCCGCGATATGATTGTACGCTTCGATAAATTTTTGCAAGCCGGTAACCGAAATATCCATCGGGTCTTCGCGCGGCTCGTCCGGTTTTATTCCGAACGGTTCAGCCTCGATAACCGTATCGACAACTTTGTGCGGTTTAATTTCCTGCACCGTTTCCTCAAGTTTTTTGATTCGGTTCGCCTGCTTTTTGATTTTTTCCTCAACGTCTTGCAAATTGTTTCCGGCGTTTCGCGTCGTCCAAAGATAAGCGACCGCGAACATCAAAAGTATATTGAGCGCGATACTCAACAAAGTCATCATGTCGGACATTAAAGGAGGAAAAAGTCCCTGTACCGCAGCAGTCTCTTCCATAAAAAAACCTCCCCGTAAATTTCTCGTCAAATTATAATTTGCCGGCAAAATTATTGCAACGCAAAAAAAAATCTTGCGGAATTTTTTCTTCCCGCCGGAAAATTATTCGGGAAGGTTTTTTTTGTTTTGCGTCAAATATTTTTCGTAACATATTTTTGAACAAATCGAAGGGAGGCTTTTTTTATGGACAACCCGACGGGAAAGTTCCGGGAAATGTTCGACGAAATGACGGATTTACGAAAACGATTAAAACCGACTTTATCCGATGTCGTAAATTCTTTTGACAAAGGACTTTTAATCGAAACGGATCCGGAAAAAATTTCCGAAGACTTAAAAAATATTTTACTCATTCAAGAAAAATTTTCAGAAGAGGAACAATTTAAAAAAGCCGTTCGCTCAAAAAGTATCGAACAAATCGAAAATGTTTTGAATGAATTGGAGCAGAATCGGAAACGCGACGAATTAAACGAAATTCTTGCACTTGTCGAAACTCTGGAAGTCGATTCGGACGACGCGGCAGTTACCGACGCGATAAAAAAAGTTCGTCTGCAGGCGGAACATTTGCGGAACAGATCCGCGAAACTTGCGCCGGATTTTTTTGAGCAGTCCGCAGAAAGATTCGTCATGCTTGCCGGCTTGGTCAAGAATATCAAAAATTTTTCGCACAACGATTATTTAAAAGTCGTCGAAGATTTTTCCGACAATCCGCTTTTGCCCTTCGCACTTACCGGAAAAATCGTTCACTTCCCGAAAACCGAAGAGCCGGAAGAAGTCCCGGTCGAAGAAGAAGTTCCGGCTGAAGAAGAAGTTACACCGCCGCCGGCAGACGAATTTGTACCTGCTCCAAAAAAAGTTGACGCGGTTAAAGCAAAATTCACGCGCATCAATCCCAAACCGAATTTAAATCTTGTCCTCGTTGACGAAAAATCTTTCAAGATTGAAAAAAGCTCCGCGAAAAAAATTCCGGGCGTTAAATCTTTCGGCAATAAACTTCACGAACTTTTTAAAGCGACAGACCCGATTCCTTTTTTCCAAATTGTCGGACGCACGAAAGTTTTTTTCAAAAATGATTTCGACAAAATAATTTCCGGAAAAAAAATAAATCCCAAACTCCTCGCACTTATCCCCGCGCTCACCGACAGACTTTTCAACTGGGGACTCGTCGATAAAATTACCTGGCACGGTCGCGAATTTTATTTTCTCAACGATGCCGGTGTCGATATTTGTGCGCGCTACTTCACGAAAATTTCCATAAACGCTTTGACCGGCAATTATCTTGAAAAACTCGTGTCGGCTCTCCGTTTTCACGGGCTGTTCGTCGGCGAATCTTTTATCGGTGTCACAAGCAAATTGGATTTCTCTTACAAATTTTCAATTCCCGTTGCCCGTGCCGAAGTCGTCGCGACGGATAAATCTTTGCAAGTCGTCATCATGTTTTCGTTGACGCTTATCGGTACGGACTGGGCGTGGATTATTGCAAGGTTCAGACTTTTTATCGAACATGAACTTGATTCCGGCAACGAAGTAAAAGCCGTTTTCATTTTCGCCTTCTCGAAAGACGATCTGGCTTGGCTGAAAATGTTCGACACGGTTAAATTCAAGAGTATCAACTTTTTCCTCTACACTTGGGACGGCGTGTTCGACATGGACGGCAAACAGATAAATCTCGAAGAGTGGACAAAAATTTGTCGGCTCGGTCAACCTTCGCCGGGCAGGAAGAGAACGCCTAAACTCCCGGAGCCGGACGACGAACCGGAACCCGAACCCTCAACGCCGCCGAAAAAATCCGGTAAGGAAAAATTGAACGTAACGCCGGCAAAAAAAATTTCCGCGCCGGTGAAAATTGAAACGCCGAAACAAATTATCGAAGAGTCGGAAGAATTTTTTCCCGACGAACCAGAAACAATCGACGTGACGGAAACGACGGAAATTTTTGAACCGGAAGAAAAAATTCCGGAGCCGGAAATTGTCAAACCTGAGCCGGAAAAAATTCAAGTCGTCGAACCGAAAAAAATTAAGGTTGCCGCGCCGGAAAAAGTTTCTCCGGTCGAACCCGCAAAATTTGACGACGAAGAAAAAATTTTGCCGGAAAAATCGCCGGAGCCGGATATTTTGACGGGCATAACGAATCATTTCAAAACCGGCGCGGTCGCTCGCGGTATGCTTGCCTTGCACGCGCTCCGGGACTACGCAGCAAAAAATTATCCGGACATTGAAAATTGGGCGGAATACCTCGCCGAAGAAATAGGATTTATTCTTGACGACCCGATTAAACTTGCCGAAGAAAATCATAAAGATACTTTTTCGTTCTGGACGGGTGCGCCGGAAATTGAGGAAGTCAACATCGGAAACAGTTTCGACTTTCTCAACCTTGCCGCGATGATTAAAAATTTTTGCGCGCCGGAAAATCCGACGAGTTACCAACTGCAAAAATCTTGGAATCAAATTAACGAGGACAAATCGAACG
>CAJOFG010000055.1:0-6828 GCA_905233965.1 uncultured Selenomonadaceae bacterium | reverse complement strand
CCCGCCGCGAAAAATTTAATCAGTTTGTTTTTCAACTTCACCGAGAAAACTCACCGGGCATTTGCCGACTGTTTGGACAGCGCGGACGAAACGGCTGAAAATCTTTCCGAACTTGCCCGCGAACAGATAAACACTTCAAAAAATATTGCGGAAAGTTTGTTACGCTCCGAAGTCAATCACCCGCACGTCAAAGATTTAATCCGGCAAATTTTTTCAAACAACGGTTTCGTCGCGAAACATTTGGATACCGGAAAATTCACGCCGGACGAAATTTTAAATTTCTGCCGCGAATTTGAATCGGAAAATCTCGACGCGATAATTTCCAAAAAGGGCGCGAAAGTTGACGAAGAAATTTTTTCCGACGACAAGATAGAAAATTTCCTCGACGAGGTTTGGGACAAGCCGACTTTCCACCAGTCCCGCCGGGAACACGAACCTTTCAAAGGACCCAAACGCAAAAAGACCGTCACCGTCATGAAACAAATTTTGCTTGCGCTGTTCAATCATGTTCGTGCGGCGAAAAAATCCGGCGCGTCGAATTATCAAAATCAGAGTGCGCCGGTCGGAAAGACGACGGAAATTTTTGCCGACCTTCACAAACAAATTGCACGGCAGGAAAAAAATTCCGGGCTCGGTTTAACCGTTTTCAAAATTTTTATCGACAACCTGGAGAAAAAATTTTCCGGCGAACAGGTTACTTTCTCATACCGGGACTGTCTGCTCGGCGCGAAGTACATCGAACTGCAAAACAATTTGCCGGTGATAAATTCTTTCGGCGTGCCGGAATTTTCTTTGCAAAGTCGGCTTAAAGAATTTGAATCCGAAGTGAATTACAAAAAACTTGACGAGAATTTGCAAAAAGCTTACGAAACCGCTTTAAAAAATTACGACTGCGGAATTTTGTCCGACGTGGCGAAAAATTTTTCCGGGCAACTCAAAATTTCGGAAGAGGACATCAACCGCAAACTGACAGGCTTGGAGCGGCAATACGACAGGCAGATTGAAAGAGTTTACAACGACTTTTTGAGCGACATCGAACTTGCGCGGAATTATTCGCGAATCACCGACAAGGAGCAAATTGATTTTTACATCAACGCGGCATTGGACGCGAAGAAACATTTTCTGCTGACAAAAAATGCCGGGCTTTTCCGTCGTTTCATCAAAGCTTGTACGGAGTCGATAGAAAAAACTTCCCTGCCTCAACGCGATGCACTTTTGAAACGGCTTGAGAAGTTGGAAGAAAATTTGGAGCCGACTTTGAACGAAGGCGAAGACCTCGAAACGCGCTACCCGATACTCGCGAATGTTCGCCGGCAAATAGGGCTGATGAATTTAATTGTTGCCGAAGATTACATGAACCGGCTGGAAACGGAAGGCGGCGGACTTTTAACCGAATTGGACGTGAGCGGCGCGAATCTCGACACGCTGGAAGAATTTTTGTCGGATTATGAAGTTTTGCTCCGCGCAATTTTAAATGCAAACGGTTCCGTCGAAGGTGCTTTCAAACGCAGTTCTCGGCACGGCAACCGGGTCAACCGCGAAACCCGGTACGCGATAGATTTTCTTCACGCTTGGCAGGGAATACATTCCGGACAGCCGGCGGCGATTGAAAATTCCGTTTTGGAAATTCTTTCACATCTCGGTTACGGCGGCGGAAAAATTTCTGCGCGGAATACTTCGGCGACGAACCAAAAATCTTACACGATAACTTTCGACGAACCGGAGAAGGCACGCGAAATTTATTCGCATCCCTTTTCGATTTTCGGCACGGACATTTATACGAAAGGTCTTGAAGTAATTTATCTCGGCACAAGTCGGAAGTATGAAAACGTCGCGCAAGTTCTCGGCACGATGACGGCGGATCGCGGAATGATTTGCTTGATGGATCACGCGATGACTTTGCCGGAGCGGAGAAATTTGGCGAAGGTCATGAAACTCACGGCGAACCTGAAAAATATTGTCGTCATTGATCTGGTTGCGGCACTTTTCCTTGCGCGTTTCGACGAGGCGAACAGAGGGAAAAAAATGTTGCAAACTCTTTTGCCGTTCTCCCGCGTTCAACCGTACACGACGGGCGGAGTCGTTGCGCCGGAAATGTTTATCGGACGTTCGGAGGAGCTGGATAAAATTCGCGATATGTCCGGTCCGGTTTTCGTTTACGGCGGGCGGCAACTCGGAAAGTCGGCACTGCTCCGGCAGGTTCGCAGTATCGAACACAATCCGAAACAATCTTGTTACGCATTTTTTATCGACTTGAAAAATCTTGACGGCGAAAAAACTTTGAAGAAAATTGTTTACGAATTGAAGAACGCGAAACTGATTCGTGACGTTGAAACTTGGGAAGATTTTTCGCTTGAAATGCACAAACTCCTCGACGGACAATTTACCGCCGTCGGGAAACCGAAAAAACTTTTGTTGCTCCTCGATGAGAGCGACATTTTCCTGAGCGATAAAAATTCGGAATCGGCGATTGACATTTTGCGCGAACTTCTCGTGGCGTTCAACGGGCAATTCAAATTCGTTCTCGCCGGACTCCACAAAGTCATTCGCTTTGAACAAAATTCAAGTTTCGGAAATCTCAATCACATTTCGGTTTTGCCTTTCCGTCCGGCTGACGCGATGGAACTTTTGGTCAAGCCGATGAGTTTTCTCGGATTCAGAATTTCCGATGACAGTTTGATAAGCGCGATTTTCAGCCGGACAAATTATTATCCCGGACTGATTCAGTATTACTGCAAAATGATTGTCGATGCCGTCGGCGAAAATTACACGAAACAAAATTTTGACGTGGTAAAAAATCCTCCGTACACTCTCGACGACGATTATTTGAAAAATATGCTCGGCAACCGGGAATTTCAGGAAGAGATTCGTCAGAAATTTAAAATCACTCTTTGCCTTGACGACGACAATTATTATGAAATTTTGGCTCTTGCCGTCGCGATGATTTATTACGAAAACAATCGTCCGATCGGCGCGGACTTGAAAGATATTCGTGACTATTGCCTGATGTGCGGCGTGGACAGAATTACAAAACTTTCCGACGCGGAACTTTTGACTTTGCTTGACGAAATGGTTGCGCTTAACCTTTTGCGTCGCACGGAAGGAAAATTTGAATTTAACCGCTACGCTTTTTGGCATATGATGGGAACCGTTGAGGAAGTCAATGAGAAATTGGATTCTTACGGTTCGCTCGAAAAAGTTTAAAAAATATTCGGGGGTGGCGGAAAATTTTTTTCGTCACCCGTTTTGAGGACAGAACGATGAATAAATCAAACCACATTTCACTTTTACACTCGAACGCGAATTTTGAAACGCAGGAAAATATTTCAAAACTTCGACCGCCGGAAGATACGGATCTTGTTCTTTGGTGGCGAACTGTTCCGGGTGCGCGAAGATTCATTAACACGGTTGCCGATGCCGTCGATAAACATTGTTCCTGCTCCGCGCATTTGCCGGAGTCGGACACTTTCGGTTTCGTTCAACTGCTTGAGGAAAAATTGCGCAAAAGGCACGTTTCGTTGATTGTCGAAACTTTTAAATACTCCGGCGAAGGTGATGCGGAAGATTTTGCAAACGCACTCACCGAAAAATACGCGCCGAATTTTTTTCGTGACTTCACGGAGGATTCGCCGATTGCCGATTTGTCAAAACAAAATATTTTTGAAGGTTACGCGATAATAGTTTGGCTTGAAAAAAAATACGACTGGTTACATTCGGCGGCTCCGGATTTTAACCGTTGTACTTCTGATTCCGGCGGCTCTCTGATTTTCGTGACGAGCGAAAAAAATCCGCCGCCCGGCTTGATTCGTCTTTCCGACTGTCTGACACCTTACGACGTTCAATTTTTCGCGATAAATATGTTGGATCGCGCAAATTTGACGGCGCGGCAAAAACTTTACACTTCGACTTTGGCGGCGAAACTTTCCGGACAGTCCGTCATACTTGCAAAAAATTTGGCAAGACCGGAACTTTTCAACGACCCGGAAAATTTTTTGAAAAATCTTTTGCCGCAGTCGGACGAAAAAATTTTTTATCGCGCTCTTTGGGAATGTCAGGTACAATTTTTGATGCCGACTTTGGAAGAGATTCGCGGAAGGTTGATTGAAAAAAATTTCGTCGCGCTGAAAAATCTTTTGCCCGTCGAAGATGAATTTGGAAATGAGATTAAAGACCCTTTCGATATGGAACTCAGACATTTGCGGCATTACGGCGGCAGGGCGATGATTTTCAAGCAAAACGATTGGGACGTTCTGGAGTTGGCTTATCAGGCACGAAATGAACTTTCACATTTGAAAACAATCGACTTGGCACGGGTGGAAAAAATCTTTGCCTTCGCCGATTGAGTATAAAAAATTTTGTGTTACAACAAAAAAATTTTGGAGGTAAGATTATGAAAGGATTTTCCATTCCGATGTCACGGCGCGATTTTTTTAAACTCGCGGGACTCACGACAGCCGGCGTTATGTTGTCAAATTCCGGCGAAGAAAAAAAAGTTTCTGCTGCCGAAAGTCGTTTGAACTTTGACGACAAAGATATTCCTACGCTTTTGAGTGCCGACGTTTGCGTTTGCGGCGGAGGTTCGGCGGGAACTGCGGCGGCGATAAGTGCTGCGAAAAACGGCGCGAAAGTTGTTTTGATTGAGCGCGGAATAACTTTGGGCGGACTTCAAACTTTGGGCTGTGTTTTTCCGATGATGCCGACAAAAATTAAAGGAAGTGACACGCCGTATATCTTGGAAGTGAATGAAAATTACGGGAAGTACGGCGAAAATCCCTTGATTTTCCGTGAAATGTCGGCAGTTGCAAAAGAAGATGACGACACTGACGGACTTGCAAATTATCGCCCCGAATTGCTTTCTGAAATTTATGACGAAATGTGCGAAGAAAACGGCGTGGAAATTTTATATAATTGCACCGTGATCGGTGCAAAAACTTCCGGCGGAAAAATTACGGACGCGATTATCCACACAGTCGAAGGAATTTTTTCAATCTCGGCAAAAATTTTTATTGACGCGACGGGCGACGCTGTTTTGTCGAGAGTTGCCGGCTTGAGAGTTGCGAAAGGTTCGGAAAAGACCGGTCGCAACCAACCGATGAGTTTCAGATTTGAAATGGGCGGAATCGACGTTAATCAAGTTTACAATTTTTTCACAAAAAAATTAAATGACGACTGGTGTAAAACGAAGCCGCCCGCGTTTGAATTTGTTCGTTGGAAAAAAACTGATGAAGTTTTCAGAAAAGGCGTGACAAGCGGAGAAGTTACGGAGGACGATATTTTATACATTCAGGCCTTTAACGTGCCCGGCAAGCCGAATACAATGTCGATGAATTGTCCCGAACTTCCGCCGCTCGGTTACACTTCCACCGATGCAATTTCTTACAGCAAAGCGGTAACTTTCGGCAGAAAAATGATTCGGCGGCTTGCAAGATTTTTTATAAAAAATATTCCCGGCTTCAAAAAAGCATATATCAGCCGCGAAGCATCGATTTTGGGTGTGCGTGAGTCGTGGCGCGTTCACGGAAAATATTTTTTGACTGAAGAAGATTATTTCGGAAAGAAAAAATTTCCCGACGCTGTTTGCCGCACGGCTTACCCGATTGACATTCACGACGTTGCGCTTGATTTGTATCCGAAATTTAAAAAAGGCGATTTTTATGAAATACCTTTCCGCGCACTTGTCACAAATGAACTTGAAAATTTTGCGGTGGTCGGGCGTTGTGCGAGCGGAAATTTTGAGGCGCAAGCGTCATTCAGAATCCAGCCGACTTGCATGAGTATGGGTGAGGCGGCAGGAATTGCGGCAGCGTGGAGTTTAAAAAATAATATTGAGCTGAATAATGTCGAGTGGGATAAAATTCCTGCAAGTCAACGCAGTTATGTCAGTCAAGGTTAAGGTTCGCCGTAAAAAATTTTTCTACATATTCGCCGGTAAATGTGGTATAGTATGCGAAAGAATTTTTTTGAAAAATTAACAAAGGAAAGGCGATAATGTTTACTCACATAACTCAGTCCCCTTACGGGACGGTAAAATTGGCGGAAAAAGTTGCACAGCGCGTACGTGAAGGTACGGTAATTTGTTTGGAAGGAGGACTCGGCGCGGGAAAAACTCTTTTCGTCCAGAGCATGGCGCGGACTCTCGGAGTGCAGGGCGAAGTGACCAGTCCGACTTTCAACTTG
The DNA here is from genome assembly GCA_905233965.1 of uncultured Selenomonadaceae bacterium. Classification (GTDB taxonomy): domain Bacteria; phylum Bacillota; class Negativicutes; order Selenomonadales; family Selenomonadaceae; genus Quinella. The sequence goes on along the minus strand of CAJOFG010000055.1, from coordinate 651 downwards.
ATGAACATTTACGAAGAAGGTTTTTGTCCGATAGTCCATTTCGATTTGTACCGGATTGAAACCGAAGACGAATTGGAGGACATCGGTTTTTACGAGTACACGGATTTTCCGGAAGGCATTGTCCTTATCGAGTGGGCGGAAAAATTTCCGGAGGCGTTGCCCGACGATTATGTGAAAATTAAAATCGAAAAAATTAAAGATACAAAAAATATGCGGCGAATAACTTTTTCCTGCGTCGGCGAAGAACACGAAGAATTTATCGACGAGCTGGAAGAATTTGTTTCCGGAGATTGAAAAATAAATTTGAGGTGACGAATTGTTTATTCTGGGAATAGAAACTTCAACACGGGCGGAAAGTGTCGCCGTTGTTTCCGACAAAAAAATTTTGGCGGAAATTTTTTTTGAAACGAAACTGACACATTCCGAAATGCTTTTGCCGCACATCGAAAGAATTTTGGAGGAAACGGAGACGGCGGAAAAAATTGATGCGGTCGCCGTGAACATCGGACCGGGTTCTTTCACCGGCTTGCGAATCGGTTTGGCGACGGCGAAGGCTTTCGCTTACGCCCGGCAAATAAAAATCGTCGGCGTTCCCGGACTTCAGGTTGCGGCAAAAAATTTTCCCGGCGAATCGATAACGGTTTTCGCAAT
>CAJOFG010000054.1:4694-11653 GCA_905233965.1 uncultured Selenomonadaceae bacterium | reverse complement strand
CGCCGATTAGAGAAGTAAACCACAGCATTACCGCGTGGCGAGATTCTCCGACTGCGCGAGCGATATGTGGAACAACCAGCCCCACAAATCCGATAATTCCGGCAAGAGCAACAACGACGGAAACGGACAGGGAAGAAACCAGCACGATAAGCTGTTGAACCCGTCCAACCGACATTCCCAAATGTTGCGCTTCCTTTCTGCCCAACAGAATGAGATCCAATTCATGTCGCAAAAGCCAAATAAATCCCATAGTCAGGGAAAGTGTTCCCGCCGCTATCGGAACCATGCTCCACTGAATACCCGTCAGACTGCCCATAAGCCAGAACATGGCACTTCTCACCTGTGCCTCATCTTTTGCTCCGTAGATAGCCAACATGGTAAACGCGGAAAAAAGTGCCGATATTCCCATACCCATGAGAACCAACTTTACCGGACTGCCACTGCTCCCTGCCAATTTCACCACGATTGCCGTAGCAAGCACGGCTCCAAAAAAAGCACCCGCATATACGCCGCAGGGTGCAAAGAATTGCGCCGCGCCGGTAACCAGGCACAGCACCGCTCCCGTGCTTGCACCGGAGGAAACGCCGAGAATATAGGGATCTGCCAAATAGTTTTGGGATACCGTCTGCATTAAAAGCCCCGTCAATGACAGGAGCGCACCGCCTGCAGCCGCAAACAAGATGCGCGGTACACGAATATCAAATACTATCATGGAAATTGATTCATCTGCGGGAGTTCCCGAAAGCAAAGCGGATACCTCATGCCATATACTCTCCGGCGGAATGGAAACCGACCCCGTAAAGACGGCCGAAACCATACTTACCAAAAGTGCCGTAAACAGACAGATTCCGCGAAAATACAACTGCGTTTTGTTCATGATCACACCTTTTTTGAGTATCCATTCTTACAGGTACGGTTCAATTTTTCTGTCACCTCATGTTGCAACCTCCTCGCGTAATTTTTCCGGAAAAAAACAAAAACCCGCCCGCAAAAAATGCAGTCAGGTTGTCTGTGATGCTTACAAACCCGAAGGAAAAATTCCTTACCGAAAGGCAATGCAAAAAAATACAAAACCTTTCCGGGACTCTCGGCACCCGGATTCAATCCCCTACCCATCGCTCGCAGGCACGGCACACCGAAAATTTGATGCGCCAACGGTGATGTTAAAACAGGCAGTTCTCCCGGCTTGGTTTCATCGCCTTGTACGCCTTCCCAAAGCAAGCATATCTGCTTCAGTGACATAATGCACAAGACTCCACTTCACGGTGGCGGGACCGCTCCGGCTTTGCACCGAATTCCCTATTAAGCTTGTAAGCACCTGTTTCCCATCGTATTAAATTGTTATTTCAATATTGTTATCAACACCGGTATTTGTCAAGAAATTATGCCGTTCTGTACCGATGTCAACTACCCCGACTTAAAGAAGTCGGAGCTTGTCCGTACCCTTACCGGTCTTTACCGGACGCGAAGTTCAAACGCTGACGCTCCTTCGTAGGTCAGACATCATCGGGTGGCTGACTTCACCCGTTTAGACCGGAGCCGATAGCCCAAGCCCGTTATTTTATCTGTTTAAATATTCTAAGTCTATCTGGGACAAGTGCCTGAGCCAGCGGTTCTCTCGACTTCGAGTGTCTTAGCCCATTAGCTGTTACTTGCTATTCTGACGCCTTAACGCTGTAGATTTTACGACGGCGCGGGTATCGGATTTCTGCCGAGATTCAATCCGTCAACGGTTTATCTACATTGCCGACCGAATACTTTTTAAGTATAAGCTACTAAAAAAAATAAGTCAAGGAGGTGTTTTGCGGCACTTCCTCCCCGACCTGTAGAGGTCGGAGTATCCGTGCCGCGTAGTTGATGAAATTTACGACGATTTTGGAAAAACACGTTCAATTTCGCCGGTTAAATTTTTTTATTCGCTTATCAGTTGTTCAAATTCCGATTCGTTCAAAATTTTTATTCCGAGTTCGCCCGCCTTCGCAAGCTTGGAGCCGGCTGATTCTCCGGCAAGAACGTAATCGGTTTTTTTCGTCACGGAATTTTTTACAATCCCGCCGCGCTCCTCAATCAGTTTCGACGCATCGGAGCGCGAATGTTTTTCCAGTGTCCCGGTCAGGACGAAAATTTTTCCGGAAATTTTTGAGTCGCCGGAAATTTTCGGCGCGTCCGATTTAAAATTCAGCCCGGACTTTTTCAATTCGTCGAGCAGAGAAATATTTTCCGCGTCGGCAAAAAAATCCGTGATGTGTTTCGCGGTGATGTCGCCGATGTCCGGAACATTTTTCAAGTCGTCGAAAGTCGCCCGGCTCAATTCGTCAATGCCGCCGAAATGCAAAATCAAATCACGCGCCGCAGAACTTCCCACACCGAAAATTCCCAAACCCGTCAGCAATTTTGCCGGCGGATTTTTTTTGCTCTCCTCAATCGCGCCCAAAACTTTATCGGTATTCTTCGCCAGCCCGAAAATTTTTTTCTCAATCAATTCGTCGCGCCGTTCTTTGAGTTTGTAAATGTCGGAAATATTTTTTATGAAACCTTCCGCAATCAATTTCGCCAGCGCATTTTCGCCCAAACCTTTAATGTCCGTTGCCGAACGTCCGACGAAGTTTAAAATATGATTTTCCGTCTGCGCCGGGCAACCGGGATTCACGCAACGGAAATCCGCGGCGTTCTCCTCGCGCTCCAATTTGTGCGAACAGACCGGGCAAACGTCCGGCATTTTGAACGGCACGGAATTTTCCGGACGCTTTGAAAGATTAACTCCGCTGACTTTCGGAATAATTTCGCCGGACTTGTAAACTTTTATCGTGTCGCCGATTCTTATGTCCATCGCGGAAATAAAATCTTGATTGTGCAAAGTCGCCCGCTCGACTTTCGTCCCGTTCAAACTCACCGGGTCAAAAAGTGCGGTCGGGGTAACTCGTCCGGTTCTGCCGACGCTCAACTCAATTTTTTTCAGCACGGTTTCTTTTTCTTCCGGCGGATATTTGTAGGCAACTGCCCAGCGCGGAAATTTGCTCGTCGCGCCCAATTTTTCGCGGTCGGAAAAATTATTTACTTTGACAACCGCGCCGTCGATATCGTAGTCCAAATTTTCACGCGCCGCACCGATTTTTTCAATCGCCGCCCAAACTTCAGCAAACGTCCGGCAAATTTTGTAGTCGTGAATAATTTTTATTCCGTTGCGTTTCATAAATTCGTAAGCGTCCGTGTGGCTTTGCAAGTCGATACCTTCAACCGCCTGAAGATTGAAAACGAACATCGACAAATTTCTTTCGGCAACGATCCGGCTGTCAAGTTGGCGCAAAGTTCCGGCGGCACAGTTTCGGGGATTCGCGAAAGTTTTCAAACCCAAACGTTCCTGCCGGGAATTTGTCAGCGCGAAATTTTTTTTCGTCATGTAAACTTCGCCGCGAATTTCCAGATACTCCGGCTTGTCGTTTAAACTCTGCACCACGTCACGAATAACTTTCGCGTTCTCCGTAACGTCCTCACCTTGAATAATTCCGTCGCCGCGTGTCACCGCCGTGACCAGTTCGCCGGCACGATAACGGAGCGCGAGGGAAAGCCCGTCGATTTTTTCTTCGACGACAAATTCCGTCGCACCGATTTTTTTAATCGTGTCGTTTACAAAATTTTCGACTTCTTCCCGGCTGAACACGTCCTGCAGGGAAAGCATCGGCACGTCGTGAGCAACAAGTTTTCCGGCAGTTCGACGCGCAGTCCCTCCGACGGTTTGAGTAGGCGAAGCCGGCGTAATAAATTCCGGATATTCCGTTTCCAATTCGACAAGGCGTTTCATCAGTTCGTCGTACTCGAAGTCGGAAATTTCCGGCGCGTCCTCGTCGTAATATTTTTTATTGTGGCGTTTAATCTCTTTCCGAAGTCGAATCAATTCGGATTTAATTTCTTGAATGTCCATCGCGTTTCCTTAAACTTTTTCAATCAAAGTTGTTGAGGCGGTCAAAGTTTTTTCGCCGACTTCGGCATTTGCAAAAACAATCGTCACATAATTTTTGTCCGCCGCCATGACTGTGCCGAGACCCCATTTTTTGTGCTTGACTTGTTCGCCGACGTACCAATCGTTGACTTGAACCGGTTTTTCTTTTTTCTTGGTGACTTTTGCCGGACGTGTTGCGGTCGGCGCGGAATATTTTTTTTGCGACGAATTGTAAGAGTTGTAACCGCCGGAATTTTGGTATCCGTAGCCGGAATTTCCGTAACCGGAATTTGTTCCGGAGTAGCCGCCGAAATCTTTTTCTTGATAAACGTAAAGATGTTTCGTCGGAATTTCTTTGATGAATCGCGAAATTTCCGTGTCGTGAGGTTTTCCGAAAGTTCTTCGTTCGCGTGCGGAGGAAAGATACAATTTTTGTTGTGCCCGCGTTATCGCGACGTAACAGGCGCGCCGCTCCTCCTCCAAACCGTCTTCGTTGTACAAAGAATTTGCGTGGGGAAAAAGTCCCTCCTCCATGCCGACGACAAAAACCGCCGGAAATTCCAAACCCTTCGCCGAATGAACCGTCATTAAAGATACGCGGGAATCTTCCTCGTCCGTCGCGTCAAGGTCGGTTATCAATGCGATGTGGTTTAAAAATTCTTCAAGGTTGTTTCCGTTGCCGGAGTCCAAAAATTCTTTCGCTCCGTTGACGAACGAACCCAAATTTTCCACGCGGGAAACATTTTCCGGTTTCCTTCCCTCCTCGCCTTCCTTGAGCGACGGAAGATAACCGGACTCTTCCAAAACCGCGTTAATCAGTTGCGGGAGATCCATAACTTCTTCGACTTTGGTGAAACTCATAATCATTGACGCAAACTCCCGGAGCTTTTGTTTTGTCTTGTCGTTAATCGTCGGCACTTCGTCCAAAAGTTTTTGGTCGGCGATTATTTCAAAGATTGATGCGTCGTGTGCCTCGGCGAAATCGGCAAGCCGGGAAATTGTCGTCGAACCCAAGCCGCGTTTCGGCACGTTTATTATCCTCATGAAACTGATATTGTCGCGGGGATTGAAAATCAATCGGAGGTAAGCGAGAATGTCTTTAATTTCTTTGCGCTCGTAAAATTTCAAGCCGCCGACGATGAAGTAAGGAATTTGCATATTTACAAATTTTTCCTCGAACACCCGCGACTGTGCATTTGTCCGGTAGAGAATCGCAATTTCGCCGTAACGATAATTTTCATTCTCGACAAGCTTTGAAATTTCGCGGGCAACGTATGCCGCCTCAGTCCGGTCGGAAACGCAATCGCGGAACCGGATTTTTTCGCCTTCCTCGTTGTCCGTCCAAAGATTTTTGTCTTTCCTCACGACGTTGTGCCGGATAACCGCGTTCGCCGCTTCCAAAATTTGTTTCGTCGAACGATAATTTTGCTCAAGCTTTATAACCGTCGCGTCCGGATAATCTTTCTCGAAGTTCAAAATATTCCTCATGTCCGCGCCGCGCCAACCGTAGATTGATTGATCCGCATCGCCGACGACGCAAATATTTTTTTCTGCGGCGGCAAGCAGTTTCGTCAAAACATATTGCGCGCAGTTCGTGTCCTGGTACTCGTCAACCAAAATGTAGCGGAAATAACTTTGATACTTCTGCAAAACTTCCGGGAAGGTTTGAAAAATTCTGACCGTGACGAAAATTAAATCGTCGAAATCAAGCGCGTTGTTCTCAATCAATTTTCGTTCGTACAGCCCGTAAATTTTCATGACTTGATTTTCAAAATCGGTTTGGCGTGAACGGAAAGTCATGTTGTTCAACAAAAGATTTTCGCGATATTTCGCGGCGGTTATCAAATTATTTTTCGCTTCGGAAATTTTGTAAACGACGTTCGCAAATCTTTCCGGGTCGAGGTTAAGTTCCTTCATGCACTCCTTGATTAAAACTTTGCTGTCCCCGTCGTCGTAGATGACATAATTTTTCCGGTAAGTCCCGGTTATTTCAATTTCCCTGCGTAAAATTCGCGCACAAAGAGAATGAAACGTACTTATCCAAACTCTTTGCGCCGACTCTCCTATCATTTTTTCGGCGCGGCTCTTCATTTCTTTCGCCGCCTTGTTGGTGAAAGTTATCGCCAAAATATTTCGCGGCGATACACCGTGAGCGAGCAGGTTTGCGATGCGGCAGGTTAAAACTCTGGTTTTGCCGGAGCCCGCACCCGCCATTATCAGCAAAGGTCCCTCCAAACAATTTACCGCCTCTTCCTGTCGGGGATTGAGTCCGCCGGAAATTGACGATAAATTTTCATTGTCAAACAAAATATTCTTCCCTCCAAAAAATCAAACGCAGAAATATTTTATAACCGGTTTGTCGCCGAAAAGTTTTGCGATTATAACCGGCAAGACGACGCCGGCAATCATTGTCCCGATTATCATCAGAGGTTCGCCGCGAACGACTTTCACCGTCATTCCGGTCAACATTGAGCCGACATCGTACATAACGAAGGCAACCGGCAAATGCAAAACCAAAATTATCAGCGATTGTTTTCCGCAGTACTCGATAAACTCGGTAACAATTCCTCTGAACCGCGAGCAAAAGTCGGCGAATTTCATCTGCAGTAATGTTCCGGAAACGCCGCCGATATACATGAGCAAAAAAAAGTGTCCGTAATTTCTTTGATTCATGCTGATTTTTCCGTTCCATTCGCAAATGATTAAGCAAACGACAATCAACGCCGAACAAATTTTCCAATCAATCCGATTTATCAAATCATATTTTTTTATCAGCGCACCGACGAGCAGGAAAAGTTGAGCCGTCATTGCAACGTCAAGACCGAACGGCAGGAAAAAATGTCTGCTTATCAAATATCCGGCGACGGTTAAAATCAAAATTGCCGCATAAAAAATTTTCGCGTCGATTTTTTTCAAGACCCCGTGTGACAGAAGATAAATAATTTCCGCACAGAACAGGGAAATAAAAAACCAGAGAGGTACCAACGTCAGATGATTTCCGTTGCCCCAAAAAATTCCC
>CAJOFG010000054.1:0-4614 GCA_905233965.1 uncultured Selenomonadaceae bacterium | reverse complement strand
AACGGAATCAAAAGTCGCTTGAAAAGTTTGGTTATGAAAGCCTTTTCACGTCCTTCCCATTTTACGGTGTTGAGCAAATAACCCGCCATGATGAAGAAGAACGGCATACGCGCTTCATAAATCAGGTTGTAAAGATAAATCGTCGTCGGTGACGGATCGCGAATGTAAATCACGTCGTGTCCGATGACGATAAAAATTATCGCAATTCCTTTGGCAAAGTCTATCCAATGTATTCTTTTCTGTTCTGCCATAATTTTTCCTTTCTCATTGTCCGACTTTTTCAATTTCGGCGGCAATTTTGTTGCAAATTCTTTCGAGTTGCATTTTATCCGGACCTTCCGCCATGACCCGAATTAAAGGTTCGGTTCCGGAGGGACGAACCAAAATTCTGCCGGTACTTCCCAATTCGGTTTCGCCTTCGACTATGGAACGTTTCACCGCATCGGAATTTTGGCAAGCCTCTTTATTTTTCACCCGGACGTTGATTAAAACTTGCGGGAAAGTCGTCATCATCTTGTTGAGTTCTGCGGCGGTCTTGCCGGATTTTTTCATCGCGGTCAAAACTTGCAAGGCGGTAATCAAACCGTCGCCGGTCGTCGCGTAGTCGCTGAAAATTATGTGTCCGGATTGTTCGCCGCCGAGCGTGTAACCGTTCTTCAACATATTTTCCAAAACGTATCTGTCACCGACTGCGGTAACTTCGTAACGTCCGCCCAGACTTTCAATCGCTTGCCGGAACCCGATATTCGCCATGACGGTGGTGACGACCGTATTGCCGGGAAGTTTTCCGGCGTTCATCATCAACTTGGCGCACATAATCAAAATATGATCCCCGTCGATTAAATTTCCCTGTTCGTCAATGCAAAGGCATCTGTCCGCGTCTCCGTCGTGAGCAATTCCTATGTCGGCTTTTTTCCGGAGAACTTCGAGCCGCAAATTTTCAATGTGGGTTGAGCCGCAATCGTCGTTAATGTTCGTGCCGTTCGGCTTGTCGCCCATCAAAATCACTTCCGCGCCCAATTTTTTCAAAACAGCCGGCATGACTTCGTAAGCCGCACCGTTCGCGCAGTCCAAAGCAATTTTCATTCCGTCGAATCTTTCGGAAGTCGTTCCGATGACGAAATTTATATAGTCCTCGTGAAAATCTTTCCGGTACTCGACTTCGCCGGTTTTAGTGCCGGTCGGTCTTGCAAATTTGTCGTCCGTTTCAATTTCGTGAACGATATTTTCAATTTCGTCCTCAACCGCGTCCGGAAGTTTGTAGCCGTCGCTCCCGAAAAATTTAATGCCGTTGTCGTAAAACGGATTGTGGGACGCGCTGATGACAATTCCGGCGGCAAGAGAATTTTTTTTGACGAGGTAAGCGACTGCCGGAGTCGGAATTATCCCGGCGGAAATTGCGTGACCTCCTGCGGAACAAATCCCCGCCATGAGAGCCGCCTCAAACATTTCTCCGGAAATTCGCGTGTCGCGCCCGATTAAAATTTTCGGCTTACCCTCCGAACGTTTCCCGACATACAAAGTCGCCGCACGTCCGAGACGATAGGCAAGCTCCGGTTTCAATTCGGAATTTGCTTCGCCGCGCACTCCGTCCGTTCCAAACAATCTCGCCATTAAATTTTCCTCCTTAGAATTTCTGTTCAATACTTTCACGCACGAAAAAATTTTTAATTTTTCAAGTAATGTTACTTTCTTTGTGCCGACAAAGAAAGTAACCAAAGAAAACTCGTTCGCTGAAACAACATCACGTTGTTTACGCGAACTGCCGCTCATCCGTGAGCGGCGGCTGTCAACTTTTATTTTTGCGCTTAAAAATCGGCTGACGACATAACCGGCTCATAATCGGACAAATTAAAATCTTCAGGTTGAGCAGAAAAATTTCTTTGTCCGGAAAATTTTTTCCCCTCGAAGTCAGGTTTGCCGTCCTTGTCGTCGAAAGTTGCCCGGCATTTCGGATAGTTGCTGCAACCCCAAAATTCTCCGTTCTTTCCGTTGCGTTTAATCATCACTCCGGTTTTGCAACGCGGGCATTTGTGAACGCCTTCCGCAATTTTAATTTCTGCGCGGTTCGCCATTTCGCAAAGTTCGCCGGTGAATTTCGCTTGCCCTGCCAAAAATTCTTCGAGCGTGCCTTCGCCCTCCGACATGGAATGTAATTTGTCCTCCCAAATTGCCGTCGCGTCCGGGTAAGTCATTTCGTCCGGCAACGAGTCGATTAACAGGAAAGCTTTTTCCGTCGGTTGCAAAGTTTTTTTGCCGCCCTTCATGAAGGTTAAAAATTTTCGTTTGATTAAATCGTCAATGATTGTTGCACGCGTCGCCTCAGTCCCTATTCCGTAAACGTCCTTCAACTGTTTTTTCGACTCCGGATTTTTAACGTACTTGTGAATTTCCTTCATGCCCTGAACCAAACTCGACGAAGTGAAACGCACGGGCGGTTTCGTGACGCCCTTTTTAAGTTGCCCTTTCTTGTAGGTGACGTTATCGCCAGTTTTCATTTGCGGCAAAAGGTTATCGGTTTCGTCGTCGGCTTTAGTTTTCGGTGCGGTATAAAATTCGCGCCAACCGAGTTGCTTAACGACTTTGCCCCGCGCCGTAAAAGTTTCGTCCTTGTATTTGGCTTCGACAACAGTCTCGTCGTAGACGTGGAGCGGATAAAATTGCACGGCGTAATTTTTGGCGATAAGGCTGTAGATATTCATTTCAACGGCGGACAACTCGCCCGATAAAAATTTTTGCGTCGGAATAATGGCGTGGTGCGCAGAAATTTTCTTATCGTTCCAAGCGCGGCTTTTAATCGTGGCGTTGGCGTGCGTGACCAAATTTTTCAAGGCGTCGTCGCGGATTGAGGTTAAATTTTTCAGAATGCGTTGCGCGTCCTTAAACTGCGTCGTCGGCAAGTATTCGCAATCGGAGCGCGGGTAGGAGGTCAATTTCTTTTCGTAAAGGGACTGCGCGGCGTCAAGGACTTGTTGAGGCGTGTATCCGAACGCTTTACCTGCGGCAACCTGCAAACTCGACAACGAAAACGGCAACGGCTGAGATTCTTTTTTCTCCGTAGTTTTGTAGGAAGAAATTTTGCCGTCGAAAGGCTTGGTGGAAAATTTTTTAGCAAGCTCCTTGGCGAACTCTTTATCAATGAGCCGCCCCTCTTTGTCGAAGGCGGGCAGGTCTAGCATTTTCTTTGACGGCTTGAATTGCGCAACGAAATCGCCGTTCTCGTGAGCGAATAAAATTTTTATCGTGTAGAAGTCGACGGGCTTAAAGTTTTGAATCTCGCGTTCGGCGTCGGAGTTTTAACGCGCCCAATCGGCAAAACTATTCCGTCATAACCTTTACGCCTTGCCGCCAAAGTGTACGCCCGCGAAAGATTCATGCCGATTAACCAATCTGCGCGGCTCCTAGCAAGTGCCGACTGCTTAAGGTTAAAAAATTCGGCGTTATCGCGGAGGTTGGCGTTGGCGCGGAGAATGCTCGTTTCGTCGAGAGCGTTCAGGAGAATTCGCTTGACGGGCTTTTTGTTGCCAACGAAATCCAACACTTCATCGACAAGCAGTTGCCCTTCTCTGTCGGGGTCGCCGGCGTGAATTATTTCGTCCGCCTTGCTTATCAAAAACTTGACGATTTGGAATTGCTGAACCGTCGCCGGATTAACTTCGAGTTTCCAATCCTTTGGGACAATCGGCAAATCTGCAAGCCGCCAAATTTTATATTTCGGGTCGTAGGCGTCGGGCTTGACCATTTGCAACACGTGCCCGAAAAGCCACGTCACTATTCCGCCGGCAGTTTTTATGTAACCGTTCGCCTTCTGCGGATTTTTAAGGCAGGCGGCGAGTTCGCGAGCCATTGACGGCTTTTCTGCTATGTAAAGTCTCAATGCAATTCACCTCCCGCTGATTATAGAATTTTTCTGTCAAGTTGGCAAACAAAAAAAGACAGCCGAGGAATTTTCCCCGACTGCCCAAAGAATTTATTTAGCCGTGTTTGGAATCTTTGTTAATTACTTCTTGCTACTGCCGCTGTAAGCAACCGCAGAGCTTTCCTTGGTGAGGCTTGTCGCGTCGGTCGCAACCAGATCGTCCGCCGTGTAGGTGCTTGCAGGAGCTTTGACGATAGAACTGAGTTGCGGCGTCGTCTCGAAGTTGTCATCAGCCAAGACGTTGCTAGTAGCCGTCGTCGGTTTTTCGTAGCTGATAGTCTTGTTGTCTTTGTCAACGATATTCAAGCTGTCTACACTTGTTACGCCCTTAAGCCTAATCGTGCCCTTCTTATCGACATTGACAACAGCGTCACCATTATTAAGCGCGGCGGAGACTGTGGCGTATTTGGTGATTTGAAGCGTGTTGCCACTGAAGCCATTGATAACGTCGTCGAGCCGATACGCGAATTTATGTTTAAGCAGACGCGCGAATCGGATTTGGCGCTGTTCGTCAATCTCGCCAACGACGAACGTCCGGAGTCGCAGGACGACGTGTCGACTTTTACTTTGATCCCCGCGTTCATCATCAGCGAATTGAAGACCGGCTTTCAACTCGGATTTATGATCTACGTGTCGTTCATCGTAATCGATATGATAGTGGCATCAACGCTGATGTCGATGGGCATGATGATGCT